>VFMC01000073.1:0-20826 GCA_006515795.1 Acidimicrobiaceae bacterium
GGCGATCGGCGCGATCATGTTCGTCGCCTTTGCCTTGCTGCTGGTCGTGTTCCGCAGCCTCTTCATCGCGATCACCTCGATCGTCTTGAACCTCGTCGGCGTCGCCGCGAGCTTCGGCTTCGCCACGCTCATCTTCCAGCACGGATACGGGGCATCGCTGTTGGGCATCGAGCCCCAGGGATTCGTCGATGCATGGGCGCCGCTGTTCTTCTTCGCCCTGCTGTTCGGGCTGTCGATGGACTACCAGCTGTTCCTCCTCGCGGCCATCAAGGAGCGACGCGACGCCACCGGAGACGCTCAGCTCGCTGTGCGAGAGGGCGTTGCCCGTACGGGGCGACCGATCACCAACGCGGCGCTGATCATGATCGTCGTGTTCGTGGCTTTCGGCGTGACCGGCCCGATCCCACCGACCGAGCTGGGCGTCACCCTGGCCCTGGCAGTCCTGCTCGATGCCACCGTGATCCGGATGATGCTGGTGCCATCACTGCTGGGCATGTTCGGCGAGCGAGCGTGGGCGATCCCCGGCTGGCTCGACCGTCGCCTGCCGCACATCGACTTCTCGCACTGAGCCACCGCCAGCACCGCCAGCGGTTCGAGGGCGTGACAGGGGTAGGCTGGCACTTCCTCTGGGAAGAGTCGCCTCGTTTGGGCAGGACGGTCGTTTGCACTGTCGCCCCGTGCAGGCTCGACGTCTCGACCTACTCGACCCGAGAAGGCCCCGATGCCAACCCATGCTCCGCGTCATTCAGCGATCACTTCGAGCGCTGCGACCACACAACGGATCGGATTGGTCAGCACGTATCCGCCGAAGCTTTGCGGTCTGGCCACCTTCGCCTTCGCACTCGAGCACGAGCTCCTGCGATCCGGTCACCGCGTCGACGTGGTGCGCATCGACGGTTCTGCCGATACCCCAACCACCCCTCGGTCGGTGGTCGCCGAGCTGATCGGCGGCGCCCCAGCGACCATCCGCAATGCCGCCGCAGCGTTGTCGCGGTGCGATGTCGCGATCATCCAGCACGAGTACGGCATCTACGGTGGACCCGATGGCGACGAAGTGCTCGACTTGATCGAGGCGATCGACGTGCCGACGATCGTGATCCTCCACACGGTGCCGGTCGCGCCGACAACTCACCAGAGATCGGTGCTGGAGGCGATCGGCCGGATCGCCGACCAGCTCGTCGTGATGACGCAGGCTGCGATGAATCGATTGATCACTTCCTACGCGATCGATCCGAGAAACGTCGTGACGATCCCGCACGGCGCGTCGCTGGCCTCGTTCGAACCACATGTCGAGACCGATCACGAGCGCGGCACACGACCGCAACTGCTCACCTGGGGCCTCATCGGGCCGGGTAAGGGCATCGAGCACACGATCGAGGCGATGGCCATGCTCGGCGACGTGCGACCTCGCCCGCGCTACACCGTGGCCGGTGTGACGCACCCGAAGGTGTTCGCGGCGCGGGGCGACCAGTACCGACACTCGCTGATCCAACGCAGCTGGGCGTTGGGCGTGGCCGGATCGGTCGACTTCGATGACACCTATCGCAACGTCGCCCGACTCACGCGATTCGTCGCCTCGGCGACGGCCGTGGTGCTTCCGTACGACTCTCGCGACCAGGTCACCTCCGGCGTCCTGGTCGACGCGATCGCCGCGGGTCGCCCGGTCATCGCCACTGCGTTTCCGCACGCGTTGGAGCTGCTGAGCAGCGGGGCCGGCATCGTTGTGGCTCACGAAGACCCGGCCGCGCTTGCTGCGGCGATCCGGTTGATCCTCAGTGACCGGAACGCAGCCAGCTCGATGGCCGCCGAGGCTCGCCGACTCGCGCCGTCGTTCAGTTGGTCCGCGGTCGCCCAGCAGTACGCAGGCCTGTCCGCCGAACTCGGACGCGCCGCTGAACCGGTGGCAATTTGAGCGCGAGCTGCGGGTTCGGGTTCGACCACGTCGAACGCCTCTCCGACGGCCGCGGCATGTTCGAACACGCCGAGGGGGTGAACCGGCGCGAGGAGCACGGCTACTGCACCGACGACAACGCTCGCCTTCTCGTGGTGACCTCGCGGGTCCCCGACATCGGGCCGGCGCACCGTCTCGGCCGCCTCGCCCTCCGCTTCGTGCTCGACGCGCAGGGTACCGACGGGAGGTTCCACAACCGGATGGATCGCTCCGGCCGGTGGACCGACCAGGTCAGCAACGAAGATTGTTGGGGACGCAGTCTGTGGGGGCTCGGCGTCGCCGCAGCACACCACGCCGACCCTGCGATCCGGCGCCGCGCCCGCGGCGGCTTCGACGTCGGCGCCCGCCAGCGCTCACCGTGGTCGCGGGCGATGGCCTTCGCCGCACTCGGTGCCGCCGACGTGCTGGCGAGCGATCCCGGCCACGCCCCCACCCGGGAACTGCTGGTCGATGCGTTGAGCGTGATCGGGCCGATCCCGGGGGGAGCCTGGTCGTGGCCGGAGGCCCGCCTCACCTACGCCAACGCGGCGCTCGCCGAAGCAGTCATCGCCGCCGGCGACGCCCTCGACAGCCCCTCCGACCTCGACCGTGGCCTCGCCATGTTGGGCTGGCTGCTCGACCTCGAAACCCCGTTTGGCCACCTGTCGGTGACCGGTGTCGGCGGCCGTGGGCCCGGTGATCGCGGACCGATGTTCGACCAGCAGCCGATCGAGGTCGCGGCGATGGCCGACGCCTGCTGGCGGGCCCATGCCGTGACCGGCGACCGATCATGGCTGCGCGGTGTGATCGCAGCAGCTGCATGGTTCGACGGCTCCAACGACATCGGGCTGCAGATGCACGACGACCAGTCCGGCGGCGGATTCGACGGCCTCCAGCCCGACCGCCTCAACCTCAACCAGGGTGCCGAGTCGACCCTGGCGTTCATATCGACGATGCAGCGGGCCGGCGATTTGTGACCTTGCACCCTGGTCGCCGTGGGGCGACCTGTCGTAGGGTTTGGTCTGAGGGGGAGTCGAGAAGGGAGCGTCCGATGTCGAAGCCCCGCGCCGTGATGGTAGGCACCTACCCCCCAACGCAGTGTGGCATCGCCACCTACACGGCGAACCTGCGCTCCGCTCTCGACGACAACGGCGTGCACGCGCGTGTGATCCGCCTGCTCGATGCTCACGAGGATGCCGGCCCGAACCTCCTCGAGGTCGTCGGTTCGTGGCGACGCGGGTGTGAAACCGGACTCGAGAGCGCACTCCGTGTTTCGGAGGGGTTCGATGTCGTGCTGATCCAACACGAGTACGGGGTCTATCCGGGGCCCGACGGAGCCGAGGTGGTCGACTTCGTCGACGCCTGTCGCACCCCGATCATCACGGTCCTGCACACGGTCCTCGCACTGCCGACCCCGCACAAGCGGGTGATCATCGACGCGCTGGCCGAGCGCTCGGCCCTCCTGATCGTGCACACCGCCGCGGCCCGCGCCCGGCTGCTCGACGTCCACGACCTCGATCCGTCGCGAGTCGTCGTGGTTCCTCACGGAGCGACGCCCAACCTCACCGGTCCGCCGCTGATCGTCTCACCCGTGCCGATCATGCTCACCTGGGGTCTGCTCGGTCCGGGCAAGGGCATCGAGCACGGCATCGAAGCGGTCGCGCTGATGCGCCGCCGCGGACTCGAGGTGCGGTACCTCGTCGCCGGCGGAACCCACCCGAACGTCCGGGCCCACAGCGGCGAGCAGTACCGCGGCCAGCTCCAGGACCTCGCCCGCAGGCGCGGCGTCGCCGATCTCGTCGAGTTCGACGACCAGTACCGCCCGTGGGAGTCGTTGCTCGCCGTCGTGCGAAGCGCGTCGCTGATCCTCGTGCCCTACGACACCCGCGACCAGGTGACCTCGGGAGTGCTCGTCGAGGCGCTGGCCGCCGGCAAGCCAGTCGTTTCGACCGCGTTCCCGCATGCCGTCGAGTTGGCCGCGACCGGTGCCGTGGCGCTGGTCAGACATGGTTCGGCCGACCGCATCGCCGAAGAAGCCGAGCGGATCCTGACCTGTCCCGCGGTTCGTCGTGCAATGGAGGCCGCCGCCCGTGGTGAGGCGGCCAAGTACAGCTGGCCGAGCGTCGGTCGAAACTACCGCGAACTGATCACCGAGGTCTGCAACGACGGCGCCCCCGCCGTGGGAGCCAGCAGGTGACCGTCACCTATGCGCGGCGCAGGAGTGACAGCAGGTGACGAGCCGATGCCCTCGCCGCGCCGACGTGGCGATCGGCAGCTCCGTACACGAGGTAGATCGTGTCGCCGTCGGGCTCGAGGTGCGCTCCCTGCACGAAGATCACGTTGTCGACGTCGCCCTCGATCTCCCAGCTCAGCTCGGGCACGAGCACGGCTTCTGGCAGCACACTGATCGGCCGGCCGGAGTGCTCGTCGAGCAACGCCAGGTTCATCGTGTATGCACCGTCGCCCCGGCGCTCGTGGAAGAACAGCAACAAACCCGCGGCCGTGCGCACGGGCGGTGCGCCGGCACCGACGCCCAACGCACCAGGCGACGGGCGGATCACGGTGTGCTGATCGATGTCGGCCAGGTGTTCGTCCCAATAGGTCGCGTCGGCGTCCCACAGGTGTTCGAGGTCGTCGAAAATGGCGAGTTGCACGTCGGGGTAGATCCGGTGCAGCAGCGCCACGCGTCCGTCGGTGAGGTTGTAGACCACGGCGTCCTTGTCGTGGATGCCGTCCGGGCCCAGCAACCTCCCACTCGATGGATCGAGGTGGAACCGGTCGCCGTCGTGCACGAGGTGATGGGCGCCGACACGCCACGGCCTCCCGTCGATCTGGGGCAGGTTCGTGTACGTCATCACGTGCCGATCGCACCCTCGGCTGCGGATGACCTGGACCCGCGGGTCCTCGAAGCACGCCACCCCGAACTCGCCGGCCCGGGCGAGGACGTAGCCGAACTCGTACTGCAGACCGTCGGACGACTCGAACACGACGATGTCGGACACGTAGTCGATGAACCGGGGACCGGGCCCGGTGTTCGGGCGGTAGATGTCGCGGACCGCCCTGGCGAACAGGTGAAACCGGCCGTCGTGGTGCAACAGCCCGGCGTTGAAGATCGGGCCATACCCGGCGACCGAGCCGGCAGCTACGACCGGTGCAGCCGAAGCACGCTGCACGAAGGGTACGTCGACGAGATCCATGGGGGCCGTGAGCACCCCGGAATTATGCGTTGCCGCCTCGGTCATGGCGCGGACCCCCTAGTTGGTCAGCCGGAGGAAACATCGGCGGATTCGGCGCAACCTGAAAGGAAATTCTGCTGATGGCGAACAACATCGACCCGAGGGAGCTGTTCCGCCGGTACGACGGCAACCCGATCCTGTGCGCCACCGACTTCCCGAGCATGGTCAACGCGGCGTTCAACCCTGGGGCGACGACGTTCGAGGGCCAGACGTTGCTGCTCGTTCGCGTCGAGATGAGGTCGGGCCTGTCGCACCTCGCCGTCGCCACCTCCCCCGACGGCCGGACGAACTGGACCCTCGATCCGCATCGAGGAATGTCACCCGAGGTGGGCAGCTTCTCCGAGCATTGGGGCATCGAGGATCCGCGCATCACGCGGGTGGGTGACGAGTACATGATCGTGTACACCGGGTTCTCCGATGCCGGCCCGCTGGTCTGTCTGGCCACCACGCGCGACTTCCACACCTTCGATCGCCGCGGGGTGATCATGTCGCCCGACGACAAGGATGCTGCGCTGTTCCCGGTCACCTTCGACAAGCGATGGGCGCTCATCCATCGCCCTGCACCGGCGATGACGAGCATGGGCAACCACATCTGGCTCTCGTGGAGTCCCGACCTTCGTCATTGGGGAGATGCGGCGGTGCTCATCCCGGCTCGTCGCGGTGGATGGTGGGACGCCAACAAGGTCGGAATCGGTCCCCCGCCACTGCTCACCGACGAAGGCTGGCTCGTCTGCTACCACGGCGTGAAGGTCACCGCGTCGGGATCGATCTATCGCCTCGGGCTCGCGCTCCTCGATGTCGATCACCCTGATCGATGCCTGGTGCGCGGCGACGAGTGGGTGATGGGCCCGCAGACCACCTACGAGAGATCTGGCGATGTGCCCGACGTCGTGTTCCCATGCGGCTGGATCCTGCGCGACGACGGCGACACGGTCGACATGTACTACGGGGCGGCCGACTCGACGGTCTGCCTGGCGACGGCCAGCCTGCGCCAACTGCTCGACCACGTGCAGACACATCCGTGTTCTGAACCGACCAGCCTCGATCGGCGACGTCGCAGTTGAGTCGCTCTCGAATGAACCGTCGCCGCGTCGAAGGAACTGCACTGGCCCTGATCGCCGCGTTCATGCTGCCGGCCGGGTTGAACGCCGCGTTCTGGCCGGCCTCGTTCTTCGACGACTTCCCGTTCGGGCGCGGTTGGATCGCGGCCGAGGGCGGCACGTACGACGAGCATCTCGTGCGCGACGTGGGCGCCCTGTTCCTCGCCTTGATCGTCGTCACCGTGTGGGCGATCTGGCGCCGCGAGGCGGCACGGCTCGTGGCAGTCGCGTGGCTCGTCCAAGGCACGTTGCACCTCGCCTATCACTTGGGCCACCTCGATGCCTACGACACCGTCGACAGGCTCGGCCTGGTCGGTTCACTCGTCACGATCCCGGCGTTGGCGCTGGTGACGCTGTGGGCAGGACGGCCAAGCCGACCGGAACCGACGGGTGACGGCGCTACTCCGTAGATGCGTCAAACTGTTCGCCTTCGCACCACCGAACCCGAAGGAGAACCCCATGCCGACGCGTGACCCAAACCCGCCCGGAGCACCGTTGTGGGTCTACCGCTTCGACGTCGTTGCCGGAGGTGACCGATGAGCGAGCACTCCACCTCGGGCCCGACGTTGCTGGTCGGCACCCGCAAGGGGCTGTTCGTCGTGTCGGGCGACGCCGACCGGACAAAGTGGACGACAAGAGCGGCCACCTCGGCCCGACCGTGTTCCACTCCGACGATCTCGGCGCCAGTTGGACCGAGGCAACCCGGCCACCGGCGTTCCGCACCGGCGAACGGCTCGAGCGCAGCCTGAAAGCAGTGTTCTGGCTCACACCGGGCCATGCCGACGAGCCCGGTGTCTGGTACGCGGGCGGGTCGCCGCAGGGACTGTTCGCGAGCCACGACGGTGGCGCCACGTGGGACCCGGTCGACGGTTGGAACGATCATCCGATGTGGGAGACGTGGGCCGAGTGGCCCGACCAGAACACGCCGGACGGGTCGATGCTGCACTCCATCAACATCGACCCGCGCGACCCGACGCACATGTACATCGGACTGTCCTCCGGCGGGGTGTTCGAGACCACCGATGGTGGAGGTGACTGGCGACCGCTCAACAAGGGCTGCGACTCGCCGATGCTGCCCGAGACCGAGCCCGAGTTCGGCCACGATCCTCATTGCGTGCGCGTCCATCCCCTCCGCCCCGACCGGCTGTACCAGCAGAACCACTGCGGCATCTACCGGATGGAGCGAGCAGACGCGCGGTGGGTGAGGGTCGGCACCAACATGCCGTCCGACATCGGCGACATCGGGTTCCCCATCGAGCTTCATCCACGCGATCCCGACACGGCGTGGGTGTTCCCCATGGACGGCACCGACGTCTGGCCGCGAACCAGCCCCGACGGCCGGCCGGCGGCGTACATCACCCGCGATGCCGGAGCCTCGTGGACCCGATGCGACGGTGGCCTGCCCTCTCGGGCATGGTTCACGGTGAAGCGCCAGGCCATGACGGTTGATCACGGCGTCGACGTCGGGGTCTACTTCGGCACCACCAGCGGCGAGATCTGGGCCAGCACCGACGAGGGCACCACGTGGCGCTGCATCGCCGCGCACCTGCCCGAGATCTACTCGGTCGAGTACGCCGACCTGCATCCTTCGCTGCGGTGAACGTCCGCATCCCCACCCCGCTGCGGTCGTACACCGGTCAGGCGAAGTCGGTGGAAGCCAGCGGCGGAACCGTCGCCGAGGTGCTGTTCGATCTCGATCGCCAGTTCAGCGGCCTGCGCTTCCGTGTGGTCGACGAGCAAGGTCGGCTTCGGCAGCACATGAAGGTCTTCGTGAACGCCGACATGGTGCGCGATCTCGCCACCGCAGTGTGCGACACCGACGAGATCACGTTGATGCAAGCGCTGTCGGGCGGTTGCGGTGATACGGGTCGACTTCCGCTTTCCTGACGCTCGTGTGATGGCAGCAATCGACCGGTCGACAACCCTGGCTGGGCGGCGCCCGCACGGGTGTGGTGCGACTGGTGTCCCAGGCGCGTACACGCGCTTCTGTGAGCGGCCACCAGAAACTGCCCACTGACGGCCAACAGCTGTGCGTACACCGATGACGGCAGCCCGCTGTCGGAAGATCCGCAGGGAGTGGCACTCGGCGGGAGCACGACCATCCTCGAGAATGGCGGGCAAAGATGGGCTGCCACCGCGATCACGCCGGCCGGTGTCGAGTTGCAGTTCTACGCCGATGGCGCCCCTGCGTGCGAGATGCATACCTTCCCGATGACGACCTACGGGGATGCGGTGCTCTGGGCCTGTGAGAACACCACTCCGGTCCCGGAGAAAATCGAGATTGCCGCTACGAGGGAGGAGCGAACGCTCATCGCCTTCGTCGATGACACGTCGTGGTTTCATTGAGAAATTCCTTCTTTCGGGTCGTCAGAGCTCGCGGCCGCAGACGTTGGATTCGCCCAGGTGACGACCAATTCGTCTGCGGCCGCCTTCGTCGCAACCGACATCAGCCGAGTCCGATCGCCTCGCGTCGTTCGCGTGGCTGATCGCCTGTCAGGGCTGATTCGTTGTGTTGTACTCGACGTTGTCGAGGGTGGGCTGCTGGCCGGCGAGGATGGCCCGAGCGTCGGGGTCGGCGTCGAGCGTGTCGCGAAGGAACGCCGTGGTGTAGTGCGTGACGATGTCGAGAGGCCGTGTGTCCCAGACGGCGTCGGTGCAGATCGCGTCGCGGTAGACGGAGTTCTCGACCCACGGAAGGTTCTCGCACGGGTCGACGAAGAGAAAATGGCCTGCGCCGGGAAAGCTGACGAGCGTCTTGTTCTCGCTCCCTACATGGTCGTAGGTGAGTTTCGCGCCCCACGTGTAGGGAGTGCCTTCGTCAATCGTTCCGCCCATGGCCATGATGGGAACCTCGAGCTCTGCGAGGCCGCGCTGATCGAAGGGGTACGCGTCGCCTGCCAGCGAGATCGCGGCCTTGACTCGCGGGTCTCCGAAAGACGGCCACAGACCGGAGGGGACCTCGTCAAGTCCGGCTCGCAAGGCCATGTCCGACTCGTTGGGAATGGGAGCGCAGAAGAAGTTGAGGGGATCATCTGCTGTCAGTGCCGCGCAGCGGGTCTTGTAGGCGGCGAAGTCGAACCGCGCGCCGGCAGCAGCGAGCGCGGTATACCCGCCGTAGGAGTGGCCCACGACGGCGACGTTGTCCATGTCGATCAATCCGGCCAACGGTGCTCCAGATTTGGTCAGTTGTTCCGCATAGTCGATGGTTCGATGGATGTCGACAGGCCTGTCGATCAACTCCTCCCAGAATCCGGTGAGTGATCCGTCGAAGGTCTCGTTGTGTTCGGGAGCGAGAACGACATAGCCCTGTGATGCGTAGTGCTCCACCAGCGTGCTGTAGACGATCGGGCTCAGCGCGTAGCCATGGGAGAAGACCACGAGCGGGTAGGGCTTACCGGTCCGTTCGGGTCGGCCGTTCGCGAGCGCTCCGCCGACTGCGGTGATCTCCGTGCCGGGCGTGATCTGTTCGCCGAACTTGTTCGGCGCGGTGTAGGTGATCGTGGCGGGCCGCTTGTCGTCGGGTCGACGTGCCGGGTACCACGCTCGCAGCGTAAGGGGTTGCTCCTGTGCGCCGGTGGTGGTGAATTCGCGATAGCCAACCGCGTGCCTGCCCTGGGCCGCGTAGGTGAGCGGCGAAGGTGTCGTGGTCTCCGTCGTCGCTGAGGTGGTGGCTTGCCGCGTCGTTGCGCACCCGGTAGCGAGCAGCCCACCAGCAGCAAGAACTGCGAGGCCGCGGATGGTGGCGACGAGTCGGTCGCGGTGATGGTGAATCATGGTTGTCCTTTCGGGGGACTTCTTGGAATGGGGGGTGCCAGAGGTTGGGGTCGGTCAATGACACGAACCCGATGATCACGTCGCGGTTCCAGGCGAGAAGGGCGGCGCGGGATTTCGTTGAGCTCCGTGTGGAGGCGCATTCACTGCGCTACGAACGAGCCGGGTTCAGAGACAACGGGGGCACCTCGATCAGCGAGGCCGCGGTCGAGGCATCTAGCCGACGTCGCGGCGCAGGGTTCGGACGGTGCCGGCTGCGAGCGGGGCCGCGACCCAGAGGAGGACCGAGACCGAGATCTGCGGCACGTGACCGCCCCATTCGTTGTCGAGCACCCAGCTCCAGGTTGTTGCCGTGTCGATCCAGTCAGCGACCACCGTCGATGTGGTGCCGAGTAGCGCGATCGCGGCGTTGAGAGCGAAGTACGCGGCGATGGCCGTCGCCGAGTTCTGCACCAGCGCCCCGAACGCGACGCCGCCGAGGACATTGAGGAGCACGTACAGCAGGTAGCCGGTGACGGCGCCGATGCTCAGGTTCGCTTCCAGGGCCCGGCCCGAGGCCACCGCCAGCTTGGCGTTGAGGACTCGGATGCGTCGCGGTTCCTGGGTGAACGTGGTCATAACGGTGCGTTGGCTCCATTCACCGGTGAACATCAGGATCGCCACCACAGGCAGGAGGATCACCTGCGCGATGGAGGCGGCCTCGAGGTAGCTCGCGTAGGTCTGATCAAAGCTCGTTGGGACGATCACCGGCACCAGCATCATCCCTACGGTCGACAGCCCCACGAGAGCGAGGAGCCAACGGGCAGCGCGGGTATCGGTGGCCTTGGCCCATTCGACCCGGACAAGCCGTGCAAACGGGATAGGTCCTGTCGCCAGCGGTGCCGCGTCGATGCCGATGGTTCGGGGCGAGAGTGACGTGGTCATGCTGCAGCCTCCTGGGCCGGAGCCGCCTTGGTGGCGGTGAGCGAGAAGAACAGCTGTTCCAGCCCGTTTGTCTCGGACTGACGCAACTCGGTGAGCAGTACCTTGTGGTCGCGGGCGACGCCCGCCAGCACCTCGGTCGTGACCCGACCTCCGGAGACGTCCACGGTGAGCGCATCTCCCGGCCCGTCGACGTAGTCGATCCGCGCAACCTGGAGCGCCGCAACAAGTGCACCGGGGTCGGGGCTGCGCACGAGGATCGTGGAGCTGGCAAGCAGATCATCCAGCCGACCGGCGGCCACCACGGCACCGCCGGAGATGACGACAACATGATCGGCTGTGGCCTGCACCTCGTGGAGCAGGTGACTCGACAACAGCACCGTGCCGCCGTGGTCGGCGAAGTCGCGGAGGAGCGTTCGCATCCACGCGATGCCCTCGGGATCGAGCCCGTTCGCCGGTTCATCGAGGATCAGCGCCTGCGGTTCACCGATGAGGGCCTGGGCGATGCCGAGGCGTTGGCGCATGCCAAGGGAGTAGGTGCCGACCCGTTTCTCCGCCGCATCGGCGAGCCCGACGAGGTCCAACAGGTGCTCGACCCGCCTTGGGTGAACGCCTGCCATCCGCGCTGCGATCGTGAGCGTCGACCGGCCACTGCGCCCGGGATGCATCGCCGACGCGTCGAGCAGCATTCCGACCACGCGCGTCGGATTGGGCAGCTCGACGAACGGTCGGCCGTGGATTTGCCGGCGCCGTTGGCCCCGAGGAAACCGGTGATGGTCCCGGGTTCGCAGCGCAACGAGACGTCGCGCACGACCGGGACCTTCTGGTAGCTCTTGGTCAGAGCGGTTGTCGTGATCATGTGTCCAGCCTGAACCGGCCGGTGCGCCGCCGCATCGGGCGGACGGCCACGATCCGATGTCCGAAGGGACGGTGGCCTCCTCCGACGTTTGGTCTTTCGTTGGTTGCAGTGTCGACTTTCGTCGATGTTGCACGGGGGCCCTGAGCCGTATGCTCCGACTATGTCCTGGCTTCGCAGATGGTGGGCTCAGACCGCCCCCACGGCGATGCTGGCACCGAGCGACTCGGCTCATCTCGACAAGGTGGCGCCCAGGACTGCACGTGACTGGTCCTTTGACGCCGGTGCGTTCGTCATCGCCGCCGCTCTCGGCGCCGTCATCCTGAGCGTTACCGGGGACGTCACCGCCAATCCGATGACCTCGGGGCAGGTGCTCACCGACGCCGCGTTCGGAGTTCTCTGCTGTCTCTCACTGTGGTGGCGGCGGCGCTGGCCGTTCGGGGTGGCGCTGGTTTGCGTCCTGCTGGGCGCGTTTTCAACATCTGGCACGGTCGCCGGGTGTGCTCGATCTGGCTCGGGCGGACCAATACCTGGTCGGTGATGCTGCCGACGCTGGCGCTTGCCGCCGCAGCAACCGCATGGGGCATGTTCGTCCGTGCTCGGCGTCAGCTCCTCTCCACCCTGCGCGACCGTGCCCAACGGGCCGAGGCCGATCAGCTCGTCCGTGCCGAACGTGCGCGCCTGGCCGAGCGGACCCGCATCGCACGGGAGATGCACGACGTGCTCGCCCACCGCATCTCCCTGGTGGCGCTGCACGCCGGGGCGCTCGAGGTCGCACTCGACCTGCCTCCCGCCCAGGTACGGGAGAGCGCAGCGCTGTTGCGGTTGACGGCCCACCAAGCGCTGGAAGAGCTGCGGGACGTGATCGGCGTGCTGCGCGAGGAGCCCGGGCAGGAGCGGCCGTCGACGGTGCCACAACCGACCCTGGCTGACATTCCACGCTTGGTGGAGGAGACTCGCCGCTCCGGCGCGAAGATCGACTTCGAGATGCAGGTGGACGGTGCAGCTGCCGCACCCGGCCCCTTGGGTCGCGACGCATACCGCATCGTGCAGGAAGCGCTGACCAACATCGGCAAGCACGCTCGCGGCGCCCTCGCCGAGGTTCGGGTGGCGGGGGCGCCGAACCGCGGCCTGCACGTCAGCGTTCGGAACCCAGCCGCAGTGAGCGCCCACGACCGTCCGGCTCCGCCGGGTTCCGGCACGGGCCTCCTTGGTCTGCAGGAGCGGGTGACCCTGGCCAATGGCGTCCTGGTGCACGGACGGGACGCTTCCGGTGACTTCGTCGTCGAGGCCGACCTGCCGTGGTGAAGATCCGGGTGCTGTTGGTCGACGACGACGCGTTGGTGCGTGCCGGTCTCCGGATGATCCTGTCGTCGTCAGAGGAGCTGGAGGTGGTGGGCGAGGCTGCCGACGGCGCCGACGCCGTCGCGACCGCGCAGACGCATCGACCCGATGTCGTCCTGATGGACATCCGGATGCCCGGGATGGACGGCATTGCCGCCACGTCGGCCCTACGCCGTCTTGCGACTCCGCCACACGTGATCGTCCTGACCACATTCCAGGCCGACGAGCATGTCATCAGCGCGCTTCGGGCCGGCGCCGACGGGTTCCTGTTGAAAGACACAGCACCCACGGAGATCATCAACGCAGTGCGTCTCGTGGCTGCAGGAGAAGCGATGCTCTCACCATCGGTCACCCGCACACTTCTTTCTCACCTCGGCAACGACGAAATGACAGATCGCCGTCGCCTCGCTGCCCAACGCCTGACGTCGCTCACAGACCGGGAGCGGGAGGTCGCGACTGCGGTGGGGTCCGGCGCATCCAACGCCGAGATCGCCGCATCTCTGTTCATGAGCGAGGCCACCGTCAAAGCGCACGTCTCGCGTCTTCTCACCAAGCTCGCAGTCACGAACCGGGTACACATCGCGATTCTCGTGCACGACGCGCAATCGTGACTTGACCGCCATCTCCCTGGCGCTTTCCCAGGCGGGCGCTCGACCCGGGCCGACTCCAGCGCGAGGTCGGGCTCCGCGAGCTAGCGAACCGGCCTCGGAAGGGTTCCGAGCAGAGTCTGCGATCGTGCGACGCTCGGGGCCACATGAGTAGTCCGCTGTCAGTCCGGGACCGCTTGCCGATGGCATCAGTACGCTGCCGGCCATGGCAGGCACGGGAACGTATCGCATCGAGGAAGGGCTGCTCCCGTTTGCGGGTGGCCACACCTGGTACCGAACGGTCGGCGAGGCCTCCGACAAACCGGCGATCCTCTTGCTCCACGGTGGACCCGGGTTCAACTCCGAGTACCTCGAGCCGTTCGAGGCGCTGGCCTCCACCGGACGTCGTGTGGTCCGCTACGACCAGATCGGCGCCGGCCGCTCCACGATGCGCGGCATCGAGCACGATCCGGCGATGTTCACGATCGACCTCTTCCGACGCGAGCTGATGATGGTGCGCGCAGCACTCGGTCTCCACGAGATCCACCTGGTCGGGCAATCGTGGGGCTGCATGCTCGCCCTCGAGCACGCGCTCGCACAGCCGGACGGGTTGCGCAGCCTGGTGCTCGAGAGCGGGCCGGCGAGCATCGCCGAGTGGAACGTCGAGACCGACCGGCTTCGATCCGAGCTTCCCGCCGAGGTGCGCTCGGTGCTCGATGACTGCCAGCGAAGCGGCACCATCGGGAGCGAAGAATGGGCCCGTGCGTACGCCGAGTGGGAGCTCCGCCACGTCTTGCGACTCGATCCGCCGCCGCCATGGGAGGCCCGCGCCGCGGCGATGTTCGACGCCGACTCGGTCGTGTACGACTTCATCACCGGCGGTGCCGAGTTCTCGACCGGTCGGGCGACGACAGAGTTCGACGACTGGGACGTCCGCGACCGGTTCGGCGAGATCGTCGTGCCGACGCTGCTGCTGTCCGGTCGCTTCGACGAGGCGACCCCGGCGGTGATGGGCACGTTGCACCGCGGCATCCGAGGCGCCGAGTGGCAGATCCTCGAGGAGAGCTCGCACAGCTGTCACAGCGAGGAGACCGGACGGACGATCGCGCTCGTCGCCGACTTTCTGGCCAGGGTCGACACCCTCGCCAAGTGAACGGTCTGGAAAGCGATGCGACGCCGGCTCCCACCCTCGTCCGATCGGCCGGCAACCTTGCCGAGAGCGAGGGATTGCGCGGGTACGACGCTGTCCATCTTGCAGCAGCGATCGTGGCGGGGGCCTCGGTGCTCGCGACAGCCGATGATCGTCTGCTCGATGCAGCACTTCGACACGGGCTCGACGCCGTTCAGTACGGCGTTGCCGCTCAACGGGTCGCGCTGGGCCGAGTCGGTGATCGCGTTGAGGTTGGCCCCCGGCCGCTGCGCGGCCACGCGAAGTCGGCTGCCGATCTGATCATGACCCCAGCCATGCGGAAGGCTGACCACACCGACCATCATCGAGTCGTCGAGCTCGACGGTCACCTCGATCGACTCACCGGTGGTCGCCGATGACAGGCGAGCTCCCGTGCCGCCGTCGAGCAGCCAGCGGGCCGCGTCGTCGGGGTGCACGAGAAGGGTGCAACGCTCACGCCCCTTGGCGAGGATCGGCAGGTTGTGCATCCAGCTGTTGTTGGATCGCAGGTCGCGTCGACCGATCACGACGCACTCGGGAGCCGCCTCGGCGATCTCGTCGACGGCAGCCGTCAGGGCCTCGACGAACGGGTCGGGCGCCAGCTCGATCTTGCCGGACGGTGTGCGCAGGATCTCCGGCACCCGAGGTTCGAGCGGACCGAGGTCGATGCCGGACGGCGCGGCGAGCACCGCATCGAGCGAGAGACCGCCCGGAACGAGCCCGAAGACGTCGCCGTAGGGACCCGTCCGCAGCGAGAGGTCGACGAGGCGTTCGGCGCCGCGTCGCCCGGCCAGTGCGGCAAGCATGCCGTCGGCATGGTCGCCTGCAGCATCGCGGAGCAGCCCGGAGATAAGCTCGTCGTCGAGCGCTTCGATGTCGGCCCCCACACCGCGGCCGCCCACGATCGCGATCAGACGCAGCATGGTCTCCCAGTCGTGGGGCATGCCGCCGGGTGCCGGCAACGCCGGCGGCGAGTAACGGGCGACGTTGCGATGCGCGTACTGCGAGAAGAACACGTCGTAGTGCGCCTCCTCCAACGGCGATGGTCCGGGGATGATGACGTCGGCGTGACGCGTGGTCTCGTTCACGTAGATGTCGAGGCACACCATCAGCTCCAGCCCGGCGAGCGCCCTCGCCAACCGCGCGCTGTTCGGCGCCGACACCGCCGCGTTCGAGGCCATCATGATCAGGGCGCGGAGCTGCCCGTCGCCCGCGGTGTCGATCTCCTCGGCCAGGCACGCCATCGGGAACTGGCCCATCACCTCTGGCGCGCCAGACACCCGGCCGGTGACGACGCCTTCGCCGACACCGGGCGCACCGGTGGTGTTCGACGCGAACGCTGCGGGTTTGGCGAACATCACACCACCCGGCGAGTCGAGATTGCCTGTCAGAACGTTGACCACGTCGATCAGCCAGCTCGTCAGCGTTGCATGCCGCTGCAGGCAGGTACCCAAGCGGCCGTACACCGCTGCTCGGTGGGCTCCGGCAATGTCGCGGGCGAGCGCGCGGATGTTGCCAGCGGCGATGCCACATCGCGCCGACACCTGCTCGGGGCCGAACGGCGCGACCGCATCGCGCAACTCGTCGGCCCCATTGACGAACGGCGCGAGTCGGTCGAGAGAGACGAGTCCTTCCGCGAACAGCGTGTGCACCACCCCAGCCAGCATGAACACGTCGGAGCCGGGCCTGATGTGATGGTGTCGGTCGGCGACCTTGGCTGTCTCGGTGAACCGCGGATCGATGGTGATCAGCCGGCCGCCGCGTTCACGTAGGGCACGCGCCTTGCCACGGAAGTCGGGCACGCTCCACATGCTCCCGTTGGAGACGATCGGATTGGCGCCGATCACGACGAGCAGGTCGGTGCGCTCGATGTCGGGCACGGGGACCGAGTAGAAGTCGCCGAACATCCGACCGACGGCGACGTGCTTGGGCATCTGATCGAGCGTCGCCGCCGAGAACACGTTGGGTGACCCCAGCGCAGCCGCGAGCTGCAACGCGTACAGCACCAGCCCGGTGCGATGCACGGTGGGATTGCCGATCACCAACCCGCATGACGACGGGCCGTGTTCGGTTCGGATCGGCCCGAGCCGATGCTCGATCTCGGCGAAGGCCTCGTCGAAGTCGACCTCGACGAACGTGCCGTTGCGCTTCACCAACGGCCGTCGGAGCCGGTCGGGATCGTTCTGCAGGTCTTTCAACGCGGTGCCCTTCGGGCAGAGGAAGCCACCGCTGAAGACATCGGAGCGATCACCGCGGACGAGGGTGACAGCACCGTCGTCGATGGTGACATCGAGGCCGCAGCCCGCCTCGCACAACGGGCAGATGTGCAGCGCCGACGAACCAGTTCGATGGTCCCCGATCACGAGTTGGCAACGATCGAGCCGAAGTCGAACCGGGTCAGCACCCGCTGTGCCGCCTCGATGATGTCGGTCACATCGCGCTCGGTGTGTGCGAAGGACAAGAAGAAGTCGTTCGACCCGGGAATCGTCAGCACGCCTTCGGTGATCAACGCCAGGTGGAACAGGTTGATCGCCCGCTTGTCGAGGTGCATGCAGTGGTCGAGCTCGGCAGGCCCATCGGTGAGGAACAGCCGCACCATCGGGCCGAGTTGGTTGAACTGACATGGAACGCCATGCGCCGCGAACGCGTCGCGCAACCCTGCGCCTAGCTGCGCAGCCAGCCCGGCGAGGCGTTGGTATGCCCCTTCGGCGCCGAGGCTTCGGTAGGTCGACATCGCCGTCAACGCCGCAGTGAGCGCGCTCGTCGAGTCGTTGCCCGTGCCGCTCTGGAACGCGAACGGTCCCCTGGTGCGGCCTGTGGGGTCGGCGACCGCCATCACGTCGGAGCGCCCGACGACAGCGCCGATGCGCTCGCCGACGCCGAACGCCTTGCCGAACACGGCGAGGTCGGGGACGATCCCGAAGTGCTCCTGAGCGCCTCCCGGCGCCAGCCGGAATCCAGAGATGACTTCGTCGAAGATCAGCAGCGCGCCTGCTTCGGCGGTCATGCGCTGGATCTCGCGGTAGTGCTCGGACGTGCCCGCCCACAACCCGGCGTGGTGCATCGACGGATCGACGAGCACACCGGCAACATCGCCGCGCTGCAGCAGATCCTGCAACACCGAGAGATCGCCGAACGGCGCGAGCACGATCTGCGACACGAGCTCCTCGGGAATCCCCGACCCGAGGCGCGTGCCCCGCCCATCGAGCCCGACGAGCATCTGGTCGCCCTGGCCGTGATAGGTGCCGAGGAACTTGACGATCTTCGACCGCCCGGTGAACGCACGCGCGAACCGCAGCGCCGACATCACCGCCTCCGTTCCACTGTTCAGCAACCGCACCCGCTCCGCCGCAGGCACCATCTGCTGCAGCGACTCGGCGACTTCAGTGGCCAGCATCGGGTTGAGCACCAGCGAGCCGCTGTCGACGCTTGCCTTCAACGCCGCCATCACCGCCGGCGGCCGGTGGCCGAGCAGCAGGCACGCGCCGCACAAGAAGCAGTCGATGTAGGTGTTGCCATCGATGTCGGTCTCGCGCGATCCGGAACCCCCGGAGAAGTACAGCGGATACGGCGGGAAGTAGCGCACGGTTCCGGAAACCCCACCGACGAGGGCCCTCGACGCCCTTTCGAACCACTCTCTCGATGCCGGTGTCGTGAGGTGGTACGCGGCGCGAACCGACCGCTCGAGCTCGGCGTAGGCGCTCCGACCGTCAGCCATGCGATGAGGTCTCCTGCTGTCGGGGCGTGGAGTCGAGCCGGTCGATGATCAGGGCGATGTGGCCGCGAAGGCGCTCGGCGTTCATCGTGACCTCGTCGAACATGCTCTGCACACCCAACCCGTCGGCGAGGGCGACGAGCGATTCGCTGAGGTCGCCGGCGTCGAACGAGGCGAACCTGCCGCGTGCCTGCGCCGCCTCGACCGCCGCTCTCACCTGCGTCCTCCACCAGGCGTAGTAGTCGGCCAACTCTGCGCCCAGCTCGGCATCGACGATCCCCTCCGCCCAGAAGTAGAAGAAGATCCGACACATCGCCGCCCGCTCGGCGTCGAGCGGCATGCCCGCCTCCAGCAAGGAGCGAATGCGATCGTCGGCATCGTCGATCTGCAGCGTGGAAGTCATCCGATCGCCGACGCCGAGCGCCGCCTCGCGGATCGCGCCGAGCAACATCCCCTTCTTGTCGCCGAAGTAGTGGTTGATCACGCCAGTCGACCACCCGGCTTCCTCGGCAACCCGCCGCAAGGTGACCCCGCCGACGCCTTCGCGGGCCACAACCTGAAGCACCGCGCGGGCGATCTCGGCTCGCCGCGCGTCGTGGTCGACGATCTTCGGCACCGGTCAGCCCCGCTCGGGCGGCGTCAACGTCTCAGATGTCCTGAACATCGAGTCGACCACGAACCCGCACAGTTCGGGCAGCGGGATGGACACGACTTGATGGACGATCGAGTCGCCGGCGGCATAGAAGACCGACTTGGCATGCGAGTAGTTCAAGAAGCCCTCGCGTCCCGAATGGCATCCGTTGCCACTCGCGCCGATCCCGCCGAAGGGCAACACCGGCTGCCCGCCCTGCAGCCCATAGGTGTTGACGGCTGCGCCACCACTGCGCACCTCGGTGACGAACCGACGGGCCAACCCGTCGTCGTGGGTGGCGAGGTAGCTGCCCAACGGAGACGGCCCGGCGT
Source organism: Acidimicrobiaceae bacterium (assembly GCA_006515795.1). GTDB lineage: Bacteria > Actinomycetota > Acidimicrobiia > Acidimicrobiales > Ilumatobacteraceae > VFMC01. The sequence continues at coordinate 19,592 of VFMC01000073.1, forward strand.
TGATCCTGGCGATCGCCTGGTCGATCGAGTCGTACGGCACGACCGGCACCACCGGACCGAAGACCTCGTCGGTCATGCAACCGAGATCGTCTGGAGGATCGACCACGAGCGTCATCGGAACCTGACGGCGCGCCGGGTCGGGCTCGTCGTCGTTGAGCCCGACGACTCGAACCCCCCGGGCTCTCGCCTCGTCGATGTAGCCGACGAGGCGGTGGTAGTGAGCGTCGTTGATGATCCCCGTCGCATCCGGATGACCGACGTAGGTGGGATACGCCCTGCGCCACGCCGCCTCGGCCGAGGCCACCCACCGGTCGATCTGGTCACGGGGCACGAGCGCGTAGTCGGGCGAAGTGCAGACCTGTCCACCGTTCAGCGCACGGAACGACAAGAACCGCTCGATCAGTTCGTCGGTCACTCCATCGGGCGCGAACAAGGCAGGGTTCTTGCCGCCGAGCTCCAAGGTGAGCGGCACGAGGTTCTTCGCCGCCGCTTCGGCGACCAACCGTCCCACACGAGCACTTCCCGTGTAGGTGAGGTGATCCCACGGCAGAGAGGCGAACACGACAGCCAGCTCTGGACCACCCTGGACGACAGCCAACGTTTCGGGCTGGAAGTGAGCCGAGACGGCCTCGTCGAGCACCTGTGCCGTCGCCGGCGCGAGCTCCGACGGCTTGACGATCGCCGTGTTGCCGGCGGCGAAGATGTCGGCGACCATCACCAACGAGCAGTCGATCGGCAGGTTCCACGGTCCGATGACGCCGTTGACGCCCTTCGGCACCTGGACAACCTCGGCCGTCGCCGCACCATGCGCGAACTCGAGCTGCACCTGACGCGGCGCCACCCATTCGGCGAGGTGCTCGGCGACATGACGTACCCGGCCGAGAACCGAGCCGGTGCCGAGGAGGTCGGACATCCACGGGTGGTAGGAACCGAAGTCGGCCTGCAGCGCGTCGCGGAACGGCTGCCGGTGCTCGACGAGCATCCGCTCGAGCTGGCCGAGCCTGGTGAGGCGTTGCTCCAGCGACGGCATCGGGTTGCGGGCGACCGCAGCCTTCTGCAGGCCGAACGTCTGCTGCAGACGTTCCATGTCGCTCGTCACCGTCGAACCCATCCGCTGCCTCCAATCGATCTATTTCGAACGTACGATATAGCACATCGCGATCCGCCCTCGCCGACCAACCAGAGGAGACCCATGATGACCGTCGAACTCCGCAACTCACCGAACCTCAGCAAGC
>VFMC01000073.1:20849-21902 GCA_006515795.1 Acidimicrobiaceae bacterium
CGCCGGGCGCATCGTGCACATCGCCGGCCAAGTCGGAACCGACAGCAACGGCGTGCTGCAGGGCGGCCTGGCCGAGCAGACCGAGCGGGCGCTGCTGAACCTCGCCGAGGCGCTCGACGCGGCGGGAGCGACGGCGGCCGATCTCGTGAAGCTCACCTACCTCGTGGTCGGCTGGAGGGAGGCGATGATCCCCGAGTTCGTCGCCGGGATCACCAAGGCCGCAGCAACACGACCGTTCCCGCCCGTCCCCTCCACGTTGCACGGCGTGCAGTCGCTGTTCCTCGACGGCATGCTCGTCGAGGTCGAAGGGGTTGCCGTCCTCCCTCCGGAGTAGAGCAACGGCGACCACCATCGCCGCAGATGTTCACAGCCTCCCTAGTGTTCGACCATGCGCTGCTACATCGCCGGGGTCCAACACGAGTGCAGCTCCTTCTCGCCGGTGCCGACCTCGATCGAGTCGTTCACGACGGTGCGCTGGGGCATCCATCGACCGTCGGCCGTGCGCGGCATGGGATACGGGGAGGCCTGCGACATCGCCCGAGACGCCGGCTACGAAGTGATCGCCGGCCCGTTCTCTATGGCGCAACCTTCGTTGCCGGCCTCGGCCGCGGCGTGGGCCAGGCCGACGAACGGCGATCGGCGCGTTGCTCGACCTGCACGCGAACGTGTCGGCAGCCATGCTCGGAGCAGCCGACCTCGTGGTGTCGTGCCGGCAGTACCCGCACATCGACTACGACGAGCGAGCGGCGGAGATGCTGCCCGTGCTCGCGGCGATCGCTGACGGGTCGGTGAAGTCGTGCACTGCCGCCTACCGCATCCCCGCGCCCGGCGCCTACCCGACACCCGAGGAGCCGATGCGCTCCTTCGTCGAACGGCTGACTGCTGCACAGCACCGGCCCGGAGTGCTGATGACCTCGGCCAACCACGGGTTCGAGGGCTCCGATCAACCCGACCTCGCCGCCTCGGTGGTGGTCACCACCGACGGCGACCCAACCCTTGCCGACCGCGTCGCCCACGAGCTCGCCGACGACCTCCTCGCCGTCATCAAGTCGC
>VFMC01000074.1:0-562 GCA_006515795.1 Acidimicrobiaceae bacterium
TGGGTGGATGCGTTGGTTGCGACCGACCACGCCGTGCCGGAGTGGCTGGGCTGGTTCTGGCACGGCCACTTCGTGAGCGCGATCACCGAAGTGAAGAACCCGCAGTTCATGGTCGATCAGATCAACCTGTTCCGAACCACCGGCCGCGGCGGCTTCGACGACCTCACCCGAGCGGTGTCGGTGGACGCAGCGATGCTGCTGTACCTCGACGGCGCAGGGTCGAATGGCGAATCCCCCAACGAGAACTACAGCAGAGAGCTGCTGGAGCTGTTCACGCTCGGGCACGGCACCTACACCGAGGCCGACGTATCGGCCGGGGCGAGCGCGCTGTCGGGATGGACCCTTCGACGGGGAAGCACCGAGCCGCAGTTCGTGCCGCGGCGCCACGATGACACCCCGCAGCAGTACCTCGGAAGCAGCGGCGTTTCCGATGTCGACGGTGTGGTGGCCGCGATCGCCGACCACGCCGCGCTCGCCCCGTTCATCGCTCGCAAGCTCGCGGTCGAGATCGTCGGGCCGAACGTCTCCGACGAAGTGGTCGATCGCTGCGCTGCCAGGTTCC
>VFMC01000074.1:595-7499 GCA_006515795.1 Acidimicrobiaceae bacterium
CGAGGCGCTCCTTGCATCGCTCGTCGACGAGGTAGCCGCCGGTCAAGACGGTGGCGCCATCGTGTCGAGCCCCCTGCTGTGGTACGTCGCCGCACGCAGGATCACCGGCGCTGCGCCAGCCGCGGAGGCCGCCTTCGCTGAGCTGCGCGCCGCGGGCCAGGTGCCATGGCTGGCCCCGAACGTGAGCGGATGGCCGACGGGCACGGCGTGGGGCAACGCGGCGACGCTCGTGGCCAGGTTCAACCTGGCGCGGATGATCGCCGCCAGCACGCCTGACGACAGCGCAACGCTCCACGCCACCGACGGCCCGGCGCTGGCCGAGGCGCTCGCCGTACCAGGCGGATGGTCGGCATCGACCGGGCAGGCCCTCGCCCTCCTCGACGATCCGCTGGACCGGCTCACGTTGGCGCTCGCATCCCCCGATTTCGTGAACTGCTAGGAGCGGACCGTGCACAGCTTCCCTCCCCCCGACCCGACGACCGGCAGCCACACCAGCGGCATGTCGGATCAAGCCGCAGCGCGAGTCCCGCTGATGTCTCGCCGGCGACTGCTGATCGGCACTGCCGGTTCGCTGGTGGTGGTGGCGGGAGGCATCTCGGCGGTGTACGCGTCCGGATCGCGTCCGCGCTCGGCCGGTAGCGACGTCCCCACACCGACCGGTGGTGCCGCCACCGTGCCCTCCTCGTCGAGCGCCCCTGACTCGTCCGTCGGGCAGGCAACGGTCCCGTCCACCGCCGCGCCCCCTGCGGCGGTGGACGGCCGGATCCTCGTGGTACTCCAACTCGGTGGGGGCAACGATGCCCTCAACACCCTGATCCCCGTGACCGGCTCGTACCACGACGCGAGACCATCGTTGGCGCTGGCAGACGACGATCTCATGGCGCTTCCGTTCAGCTCCGGGTACGGGCTCCACCCCGCGCTGTCGCCGCTCGATCCGCTGCTCGCTGCCGGCCAATTGGGCGTGGTCGCCGGCATCGGGTTCGACGACCCCGACCGCAGTCACTTCAAGTCGCTCGACATGTGGTGGTCGGCTGCGCCGGGCGAGACGTTCCGCACCGGCTGGATCGGCCGGTGGCTCGATGCCACCGCGATGGCCAACGATGATCCGCTCCGCTCGATCGGCCTCGGAGGCGCGGTGCCGGCGCTGCGGGCCGAAACGGCGCGCAGCATCGGAGTGAACGAGGTCGCGCAGTTCGCACTCCGCGACGCTGCGTCGGCGCCATCGTTGATCGACGCGTGGTCCGCGCTCGGCCCGGACCATGCCGCGGCGCGCCGGGCCACCGAGGTGTTCGCCGGACTCACGGCGCCCACCGGTCTGCCGGCCGATCTGCCGGCCGATCTGCCGACAGAGGTGGGCAGCGACCAGCCGGCGACGGAGCGGTTGCTCACCGCGGCACAGCTGATCGCCGCCGAACCGGACGTGCGCGTGATCCACGTGGCCGTCAGCGGGTTCGACACCCACTCCAACCAGCTCTTGACCCACGAGCGGCTCCTGGGCGACGTTGCCCAGGGGATCGCCCGCTTCCAGTCGGCGATCGAAGCGAGCGGTCACGCCGATCGTGTGCTGCTGATCACCACCAGCGAGTTCGGCCGACGCGTCGTCGCCAACGGCAGCGGTGGGACCGACCACGGCAAGGCCGGCGTCCAGTTGGTGGTCGGTCGGGGCGTCTCGGTTCCGTCGGTGTTCGGCAGCATCGACCCGACCGATCAGATCGACGGCGATCTGCGCCCGCTGATCGACCCTCGGTCGCTCTACGCAACCGCGCTCGACTGGCTGAGCGGGCAAGCCGCATCGACCACCACCGATGAGGTGCTGGGCATGGCCTACGAGCGCCTGCCCTTCCTCTAGCGCCGATTCTTGTCGGTCTCGACAGGCTGGACCTGTTGGGACCGACAAAGTTGGAGCGGGAAGGTGGGAACCCGAAGGTGGGAGCGCCGCTAGCCTCGACGGACGAGCCCGCCGATGGGCCGAAACTGGTAACTGGTGAGAACCATGGCAATCGAAGAGGACGACAGCGGCATCGAGGAGTTCCACCTCGACGCCATCGCCGACGCCGACCCGTATCCGTACTGGTACGAGGACACCGATGAGCCCGACAGCAACCCCACACTGGTGCGCACCGAGACGTGCGACCTGTGCGTGGTAGGCGGCGGCTACACGGGGCTGTGGACGGCGCTGATCGCCAAGGAACGAGATCCGTCTCGCGATGTCGTGCTGATCGACGCCCACGAGATCGGCTCGGCGGCAAGCGGTCGCAACGGCGGCTTCATGGAGTCGAGCCTCACCCACGGCGTCGCCAACGGCCAGGAACGCTTTCCCGACGAGATCGCCCTCCTCGAAGAGTTGGGGCTCGACAACCTCAACCACATCGAAGCGGCGATCAAGCGCTACAACATCGATTGCGACTACGAACGCACCGGTGTGATCGACGTGGCCACCACGTTCCACTCGCCCTCCTACATCGACGAGTTGCGCGACGACTACCAGCAGTTGCGCAACCTCGGCCAGAAGGTCGAGTACCTCGACGGCGCGGCGATGCGCAGCCAGGTGAACTCGCCCACCTACCTCGGCGGCCTGTGGCGCAAGGACCGCGCCGCGATCGTCGACCCGGCGCGACTCGTTTGGGGCCTGAAGGCAGCCGCGATGTCGCTCGGTGTTCGGATCTATGAAGACACCAAGGCCACCTCGATCGAGAAAGATGGTGTCGGGGTGCTGGTCAACACGCCCCTCGGCCGGATACGAGCGGGCAAGGTTGCACTGGCGACGAACGCGTCCAAGCCGCTACTCAACCGCATCGGTCACTACATCGCCCCGGTGTACGACTACTGCATGGTCACCGAGCCGCTGTCCACAGCGCAACTGGCCGAGCTCGGCTGGACCAACCGCCAGGGCCTGTCCGACATCGCCAACCAGTTCCACTACTACCGCCTCACCGAGGACAACCGGATCCTGTGGGGCGGCTACGACGCGATCTACTTCTGGCGCGGCAAGGTGAACACCGAGCTGGAGAGCCGACCCGAGACGTGGGCCAAGTTGAGCAAGCACTTCTTCGACACGTTCCCGCAGCTGGAAGGACTCAAGTTCACCCACATGTGGGGCGGGGCGATCGATACGTGCAGCCGGTTCTGCGTGTTCTGGGGGCAGGCCTGGCAAGGTCGCGTCGCCTACGCGCTCGGCTACACCGGCCTGGGAGTGGCATCCACACGCTTCGGTGGCGAGGTGATGCTCGATCTGCTCGACGGCAAACGCTCGCTCGCCACGCAGACGAAGTTCGTCCAGGAGAAGCCGCTGCCGTTCCCGCCGGAGCCGTTCCGGTTCATCGGCATCCAGGCCACCCGCTACTCGCTCGAGCGCGAGGACAAGACCGGCAAGCGCAACGTGTGGTTGCGCAGCCTCGATCGTTTCGGCCTCGGTTTCGACTCATGACGATCGACGCCCAGCTCAAGGCGACGCGGGTTTCGGCAGCCGACGCGGTCATCCACCACCTCCGACCCGGCACCGAGATCATCGTCCCGATCGCCAACGGCGAACCGGTGACCCTGCTCGATGCGATCGAGAGGTGTGCCGACGCTCTCGACGGAGTGACCGTGCACCAGATGCACGCGTTGCGCGATCGGCCGATGATGCGCGGAGCGTTCGGCGATCGCCTCCATCACATCAGCTACTTCCTGTCGCACATCACCCGCCCGCACTTCCACGCCGGCACCGTCGACCTGGTTCCGAACCACTTCTCCGAGGTCTACGACCTGATCGCCCACCGCGCCACCCGGCCGCTCGTGCTCGCCGCCGCCGCGCCCCCCGACCGGCACGGCAACTTCTCCCTCGGTGTGAGTGCCGACTACACCACCAGCTTCATCGGGCGTGCGCCCTTCTTCCTCGAGGTGAACCGGCAGATGCCGCGCACGTCCGGCCGCAACCAGATCCATGTGTCGCAGGTGCTCGGTTGGGTCGAAGCCGACTATCCGCTGATCACATCCGACCCAGCGAGTCCTAGCGACGTCGATCGGCAGATCGGTCGACTGGTGGCCGAGCGAATCCCCGATGGCGCGACGATCCAGGCCGGCATCGGGGCGATTCCCAACGCGATGCTCGGCAACCTCACCGGCCACCACAACCTCGGTGTGCACACCGAGCTCATCTCCGACGGCCTCATCGACCTAATCGAGACCGGCGTGGTGAACGGCACGGCCAAGACCAACAACCGCCTGAAGGTCATCGGCACGTTCGCGCTCGGCACGCAACGTCTCTACGACTTCGTCCACGACAACCCCACCATCGAGCTGTGGCCCGCTCGGTACGTGAACGATCCGCGGATCATCTCCCGCGACCGCAACTTCGTGTCGATCAACGCCAGCCTCGCTGTCGACTTCCTCGGCCAGTGCGCCAGTGAGACCATCGGTGGCCGGTACTACTCGTCGTCGGGCGGCCAGGCCGACTTCGCCAGAGGTGCCGCGTACAGCGAGGGTGGCCAGAGCTTCATCGTGCTGCAGTCGACGGCGCGTGATGGCACGCTCAGCCGGATCGTTCCACAGCTCGCGCCCGGCGATGTGGTGACCACCGTGAAGAACACCGTCGACAAGGTGGTCACCGAGCACGGTGTCGCCGAGCTTCGCGGTCGCACGATCCGTGAGCGCGCCGGCGCATTGATCGCGGTGGCCGATCCCAGGTTCCGCGACGAGCTCCACCGCGCCGCCCGCGAGCTGCGCTACCTCTGAGGCCGTGCGCTCAGCGCAGGAACCGGGCGATCGCGGCCGGGTCGTGGGGAGCCCGGCACACCATCACGAGATGGGTTACACCCAATCGCTCCCATCGCAGCCTTGTGGCATGCTCGGGATCGGCCAAGGCGTCGTCCCACTCGGCCCACACCGACACGACCATCTCCTGATCGGCACGGTCCGATCCCTGCCTGGCACGGCGCGCCGCGGCGAGGAACGGCTCCAACCGCTCGTGGTCGCCGCGCACGTTGAGGCCATTCGTTCGGCGCGCAGCCAGTTCGGCGAGGGGCTCGCTGTTGATCCCCACGATCACCGACGGCCTGGGATCCGGGCGAGGGTAGTTGGCCATCTCCGCGGCACGGTCGTCGCTCCACCACCGATCGAGCTCGTCCAACGCTGCGCCGAATCGAGCGTGGCGATCGGCGAGCCGCCCTTCGAGTGGTAGCCCGAGCAGGCGATGTTCGCCCGACCAGCGAGTGTTCGGGGCCGCGCCGGCGCCGAGTCCGAGCACGAGGCGTCCACCGCTGATCGCCTGCACCGACGCGGCGCTCATCGCCATCACGCCGGGGTGGCGGTTGGCGACGTTGGCAACCAGCGACCCGAGCCCGATCCGCGAGGTGACCGCGGCCATCGCGCCGAGGAGCGTGAAGCACTCGAGCGTCGTGGTACCGCGAAGCATCGCACCGTCGAAGTGGTCGAACGCCCAGGCCGTGCCGAAGCCGGCAGCCTCGGCGACGAGCACGCCGTCGCGAATCGCCTCCCAAGGCTCGACGGCCGGGTTGAGCTGGATGTCGATGATCATGCGCGCCGGTCTCTCCCGAGCACCACGACCGACCGGGGTGCGACGGTCACCATACCGAGGGCTAAGCTGGACGACCGCGGAGCGGTGGACAAGACCTCCACCCACGGGCCCGGCTCGTGCACGTGAAAGGCGAGGTCGTCGAACCACATGTTCGCCATCACGTACACGTCGCCGGCCGACCATGCGAGCGAGCGTGAGTCGGCGGTGGTGTCGGGTGGACCGTCCACACCGTGGCACCGCACCATCGAGAAGTCGGCCCGCGCCCGCAGCGAGATGAGCCGTCGCACGATGTCGCCAAGGCCGCGCCACTGTTCGAGTCGGGTCCAGTCCACCCACGTGACCGGGCCATCGATGTCGTAGGGGTTGTCGTGACCGCCCTGGGTGCGGGCGAACTCGTCGCCCATCACGAACATCGCCGTCCCGGCCGACAGCAGCAGCAGGCAGAACGCGTTGGCGAGCTGTTGCGGGCGTAGCTCGACCCCGCAGTCCCACGAACGATGGCGATCGTCGGTGACCGTGGTGAGATCGTGCATCGTGAGACCGTCGTGCGCATCGAGGAAGTTGACGCTGCGCGACGTCGCGCCGAACAGCCCGGGACTCCCGCTCACGGCCTGCATCACCGCCGGGACCAGCCCGGGTTCGGATCGCAGGAAGCCGCGCATGTCATCTCGGAACCGGTCGTTCCACTGCAGCCATCGGTCGTCGGGAAAAGCCGCGCCGACCTGATAGGCGCCGAGGTCCCATGGCTCGGCGACGAGCACCACGCCGCGCCGCTCGGCCCAATCGCCGATCTCTCGCACGAGCTGGCCGCCATCGCGGGTCAGCAGCGAAGCGAGATCGAACCGGAACCCGTCGACGCCGAGGTCGGCGTACCGATCAAGTGCCTCCATGACGAGTCGACGGATGAACGGGCTCGCCGGATCGGTGTCGTTGCCACAGCCGCTGTCGTCGAAGTAGCGACCATCCGATCGGTGCCTGTACGCCCCGGCGTCGTCGAGGCCGCGCAGGCACCACGTGGGCATCGAGCGGTCGCCCTCCCCGGTGTGGTTGAACACAACATCGACCCAAACCTCGATGTCGTTGGCGTGCGCAGCGCTAACCATTGCTGCGAACTCGGCCGGGGCGTCGCCCCCCTCGGCGAACTGGCGGTGCACCGCCCCCCACACGATCGGCATGTAGCCCCAGTAGTTCGTACTCGTGTCGAACGGGTGGATCGGCATCACCTCCACCACGTTCACGCCGAGGTCGGCCAGGTACGGCAGGCGCTCGATCGCTCCGGCAAAGGTTCTGGCGAAGCCGCGTACGTGCAGTTCGTACACGACAGGGCATCGGTGATGTCGGCCGAGCGGCGGTTCGTTCGGCCACGGCGTCGCCCGGACCACGCTC
>VFMC01000074.1:7591-8302 GCA_006515795.1 Acidimicrobiaceae bacterium
GCCTCGGCCGTTCGCGACTCGACGACGACACTGACGATGCCCGCCTTCGGGGCGTGCACTCGGACGGTTCGCTCGATCTCCACGGGGCACCAGCATGGCAGTCCCTCTAACCTGGTGTGTGATGGTCACGTCGAGCACCTCTCCAGCCGAGGTCGCGCGAGCGCTCAGCTCGCACGGCTACCTCCCAGACGAGGGCCTCGCCACCGCGGTCTTCCTCGCGCTGTCGTTGCGTCGCCCGCTGCTGCTCGAGGGCGAAGCCGGGGTCGGCAAGACCGAGGTCGCCAAGGTGCTGAGCAGGTGGACCGGTGGCCAACTCATCCGACTGCAGTGCTACGAGGGCATCGATGCCGCCCAAGCCGTCTACGACTGGGACTACTCGCGCCAGCTCCTCCACCTCCGGGCGGCCGAGGCCACAGGCGAGGCGCGGGGCCTCGGAACGAATGCGCTCGAGGATCAGCTCTACAACGAGCGCTTCTTGCTGAAGCGGGCGCTCCTGCAAGCGGTCGACCACGGCAGCCTCATCTCACCGGTTCTGCTCATCGATGAGATCGATCGCGCCGACGACGAGTTCGAGGCTTACCTCCTCGAGGTGCTCTCCGACTATCAGATCACGGTGCCCGAGCTCGGCACGTATTCCACCACTCGCCCACCTGTCGTGATCCTCACGTCGAACCGCACTCGCGACGTCCACGACGCGCACAAGCGCCGCTG
>VFMC01000468.1 GCA_006515795.1 Acidimicrobiaceae bacterium
ACCTGGTAGGCGAAGGTCTCGGTCGCCTGGCCCGACCTCACGCGCGTGACCGAGAGCGGGAGCCTCCCGGGGCCCCAGAGGTATGTGTAGCGGGTGCCGTCGGAGTCGAGCTCGATGGCGATCTCGGCGCCTGCGAAGACGGAGCGGGTGCTCTTCGTGCCGGTCGAAGTCGTGACCGTCTTGAGCTCGCGGGCGCCGGTGGGCCCGTAGGAATAGGTGGCGGTGGTGTCGGGAGTGGTGACGGCCGTGAGACGCGAGAGCGGGTCCCAGGCGTACGTGGTGGTGCCGGTCGCGGTGATCGAGGACGTGCGGCGGCCGAGCACGTCGTTCGTGTGGGTGGTGACGGCGGAGCCCGTGGCCGATCGCGTGAGGCGGTCACCGATGTCGTAGGAGAAGGCGGTCGTGGCGGCGCCCACGGTCGCGGTCGTGAGGTTGCCGGAGGGGTCGTACGCGTAGGCAGCGGAGGTGGCGCCTGCGCCTGAGCGCGTCCACGGCCGTAGTGCCCGAGCCTGACGGCCTCGAGACGCCCGAAGACGTCTGTGGAGCTCGTCCGCAGGGACATTCCTGTCGAGAACACGCTCGAAAGGCCACCTGATGTGCCGAACCCGAAGACCCACGTGCGTCCGCCGGAGGTGGCGCTCAGCAACTGGCCGGTCTTGGCCCAGGTGTTCGTGACGCTGCGGGTGCTGCCGAGCGCCGTGGTGGCGAGGGTGACCGGCAGATTCGAGTCCGCCTCGAAGGAGACGGTCGACGTCGTCGTTCCCGACGGACCGCTCACGACCGTCGCCTTCGCCCGGTCGAGGTCGTCGAAGGTCACGCCGACGGTGCCGGTGACCTCTCCTGAGACGACGACGCCCTTCACGCGCGAGGCGAGGTCGTAGGTCGGCGTGGTGCGCGCGTACAGGCTTCCGTCCTCGGAGAAGACGTCGGTCGTGCCCGCGCGTCCGAGGGCGTCGTAAGCCACCCGGCTCGCGACGGCGGTCGGCTCGCCGGAGGCAGACGGCCAGAGCGTCTCGAACAGGCGTCCGAGGGCGTCGTAACGAAGGAGCGAGCGGGTCTGAAGCGGGGACGTGACGCCGGTGAGGCGCCCGGCGGCGTCGTAGGTCAGAGTCGTCGTGGCACTCCTCGGTCCCGTGACGGTGGCGAGCCGGCCGGCTTGCGTGTAGGTGAAGGCCGCGGCGATCCCGAGGCCGGAGCCGGGCGCGGTCTCGACGCGCGCGAGGCGGTCGAGATCGTCGTAGGTCGCGGCACTGAGCGCGGCAGTCGCTTCCCCGGCCGGTGTGATGCTCGTGGCGATCAGGCGGCCCCGGGAATCCGCAGTGCTCCCGAGCGCGATGCCTGTGGGGCCGGTCGACTTCACGGCGACAGAGTGCGTGCCCGTGTCGTACTCGGTGCTCGAGATGCCCGAGACCGGGGCGACGCTCACGGCGTCGAAGTAGGCGCCGCCTCCGCCGGGTCCGTGATACAGGATGACGACCATGCTCGCCGCACCGGCGGGCACCGTCACGTCTTTCACAAAGCGGCACCACTCCTTCGTGCCGTACACGTTCGTCTCGCCGGTGAGCCGCCTCTGCTCGAACTCCATGTAGGCCCCGGTCGGGCCGTAGAAGCCGACGTACGCCCAGGCGCCGCCGATGGAGGCCTTCGTCTTCATCGAGAGCGCGATGGTGTAGCGCTCGGCGGCCTTCACGGGGATCCTCGAGCTCTGGAAGTAGCCGACGGTGGAGGTGGACGTGTGCCCGATATACGCCGAGTAGAGGCCCGAGACCGCCTGCGATGTCCCGGCGTGTCCAGGCCTTGGGCAGACCGCTTATGACCTGCTCCATGGATTCGTTTTCCACGAAGCAGTCCGGGCTTGCGGCGTTGGCGAGCTCGAAGCGGATGTTGTCGACCCCGAAGCCTCCTTCGGCGGACGTGTAGGGCTGGACCCGAACGAAGGCGGTGCCTGCCGTCGGCACGTACGTGGCGCTCACGCGACGGAGCACGTCAGCGTCGGTGCCTGCGGCGGATTGGAGCACCGTACGGTCGCGCAGCAGGACGTGGGTCTCGCTGTACTCGCTCACGCGGAGCTGTCCCCAGTAGTTGACCCAAGCGGAAAGCGTGTAGGTCTTGGACGGGTCGACGGCTATCTCGTCGGAGGTGATGTACTCGGGGCCGGTGGAGTCACCGAGCACAAGGTAGTGATCGCCGGTGTAGGCCTGACCGGACAGGTCCCACCCAGGGGACTTCGCCCTCGGGCCGTCCCAACCGTTGCCGGTGGATAGCGGGTCGAGATCGAAGGTCCCGTTCCGAAGCAGGTTGTAGGCGGTCGAGCCGGGAACGGAGCCGGTCACCTGATTGCCCCACTCGTCGTAGGTCAGGCGCGTCTCGCTGCCGCCGTCGATGGTCTCGTCCGAGACGGCCTGGCTCGAGACGAGGACACGCCACGCGTCGTCGTAGCGGAGCGTCGACTCGTTGCCCTTGGAGTCGATCGTGCGGCTCAGGTGGTCGCGGTCGTACTCGGCCTTCGACTCCATGAGCACGCGGCCTTGGCTGTCGCACGCGGCGCTCACAAGCACGTTGCCGCCGCCGTCACGCTCGGTCCGCGTGATGCGGCCGAGCGGGTCGGTCGTCTTCCAGGGCTGGCCGTACTCGTCGTATGCGACGGAGGTGACAACATCGTCGCCTGTCGGGTCGAGGACGGTGGCCTTCGTGGCCTGGTAGCCGAGGGCCGGCGAGAGCTCGATCACGCGCGTCGGGGCGCTCACGCCGCCGGCCGCGGTCTCGATGCTCACCGTGTCCGCGCCGTAGGTGTAGGTCGTGACCGTCGGCGTCGGGTCGCCCGAGCGCGTGACGGAGCGGACGCGTCCGTTCTCGTAGGCGACCTCGAAGCCGACGCCGCTTGCGTCGTGGGCGCCGATGATCTTCTTGGAGAGGTCGTAGACATAGGTGAGCACGGCCGTCTCGGTGCCGTCGCTGGTGCGCAGGATGCGGTACTCGCTTCTCACGGGCGCGGTCGTGGTCACCTCCTCGTAGGCGACGATGCCGGGCTCGTGAACGGGCGTCCCCGTGCTCGAGACGCCGCGCCAGCCGAGCGAGGCGAGCTGCGTGCCGCTCCAGGTGAGCTCGAGCCCGCGGGTGGCCTCGCTCGAGCCCGCGCGCGTGGCGTCGGCAATGGCCGTTATCCGTCCGCCCGCGTCCCGGGTCATGCCGACGGCGTTGCCGGAGAGGTCGGCTGCGGCGGCGAGACGACCGGCTGCGTCGAAGAAGACGGCGGTGTCTTGGAGCCGGAGCTGCGGGACCTCGAGCTCGGCGAGGTGGAAGCCGCTGTTCGCGGAGTTGCCAAGCGCGA
>VFMC01000075.1 GCA_006515795.1 Acidimicrobiaceae bacterium
TCGTGTCGCCGCTGGTGGTCCGGGCGCTCGTCGCGGGCGAGGCCGACCCGCACGTGTACGACGACAAGCTGGCGGTCATCACGCCGATGCTGCTCGTCTTCGTACCTCAGATCGTCTTCTACGGCATCGGGATGGTGGCCACTGCAGCGCTGGCGGCGCGTCGCCGTTTCGCCGCCGCGGCGCTGGCGCCGGCGGTGAACAACCTCATCGTGATCGTCTGCTACCTGGCCTTCGCGGTCTCCCGCGACGGGTCGCCGGCGTCGCTCGACCTCGATGCGCTGCAGTTCACCGTGCTCGCCGGTGGAACCACCTTGGCAGTCGTCGTCTTCACCGCGGTGCCAGGCATCGTGCTGTCGGCACAGGGCATCGCCTGGCGACCGCGTTGGCAGCCGTCGCATCCGGCGATCTCGTCGCTACGGCACACGGTGGGGTGGGCGATGTTGTCGGTGGTCGGCACGTTGATGCCCACCGCCGCCGCCGTCGTGCTCGGGTACCCGGCCGAGGGTGCCGTCGCCGTGTTCGCGATGGCGTTCGCGTTCTTCGTCCTGCCGCACGCACTGGTGGCGGTGCCGGTTGCGACGGCTTTGGCGCCGCGGGCCGCCGAGGCCTGGCAGCGCGGTGACGTCGACGAGACCCGCCAACTGGTCGACCGGTCGGCACAGGTGGTGGTACCGCTGCTCATGTTCGCCGGCGTGGCGCTGATGACGCTCGCCTGGCCGGTCGCTCGGGTCGCCGGGTCGTTGGGCCAAGCGGCGAGCCAGGGCTACACGCCCATCGCCCACGTTGCTCGTTTCGTCGTCGGCCCTGGCCGGTGTTGCCGCGATGGTGATCGCGTCCGGCCTCGTCGCCGACGGGCAAAGATCGGTGGCTCTGGCATTGGGCTACTCGGTCACCCAGATCGTGTCGGCGTCGCTGCTGACCGTTCGCGTCCGGTTCATGACCGGCGCACCGACCGTGTCGACCATTGGCAGGCTGTCGGTCGGCTCTGTGGCGGCGGCGGTCGTCTGCGCCGCGGTCATCGTGCCGGTTCAGTTGCAGTTCGGCACCAGCGCGTCGTCGTCGCTGATGGCGATCTTCGTGGCCGGCATTGCCGGCGCGCTGGTCTTCGCCGCGTCGGTCGCGCTGTTCATCGGTGTGACTCCGCGCACGCTGCTCAGGCACATCGGTAGGGCTTGATCGATGCGCGTCTCCCGGGCGGGCGCCGGCGCGATCGCGTGCGCCGTCGGGATGGCGCTCGTGGTGGTGCTGGCCTTCGTCGGGTTCACGGGTCGATCGCGACCGTCATCGACCGCGCTCGGCCCGGTGGAGCGGGTGGTGATCATCAGCGTGCCTGGGCTTCGGTGGCAGGACGTTTCCGTGCTCGACACGCCGGGCCTCGACCGGTGGCTGCAGGCATCGGCGCTGTTGAGCGTCCGCGCCATCGGCCCCGAGACATCGCTGGTAGAGGGTTACCTCACGATGAACGCAGGAAACCGGGTCGATGCCGCGGCGCCGGATGGGGCGGCCGCGGGTGTCGCCTGGCTGGATCCGCTGGCCGATGTCGGCAAGGCGGCGTGTCTCCCGCAGGTCGTTGC
This sequence comes from Acidimicrobiaceae bacterium, assembly GCA_006515795.1. Lineage (GTDB taxonomy): Bacteria > Actinomycetota > Acidimicrobiia > Acidimicrobiales > Ilumatobacteraceae > VFMC01. The sequence continues at coordinate 1,575 of VFMC01000075.1, forward strand.
CGCCGCGCGCACATCGGCCGACGCCGACTTGAACGGCGCCAGGCCGGGCGTGCTCGGCGCGGCGCTGGCTGAGAGCGGGCACCGGACTGCGGTGTACGGCGCCGCCACGGGCATCGTCGGCCTCATGGACGAGAACGGTTGCGTCGACGAGTTCGGCTCGATCGGTGAGGCTTCGTTGTCGGCAGCGGTCACGTTGCTCGAGTACGGGGGGCTCGAGCGCACGAGCGTGGCATCGGTGCGAACGGAACTGATCGCGGACATCGACGCAGCCGTGGCGGAGCTGGCGATCGGCGCCGACGCGGCGGTGCTCATCGTCGCCCCGGCCGCCGTCGACGATGGCGCCGAGGTGACCGTCGCCGGGTTGGGGGGTGCCGGCGAGGGGCCTGCCTCGGCGGGCCACACGCCATCACGGCTCGTTGCACCGACGGTGTTGCACCTGCTCGGCGTCGACGTTCCCGACGAGATCAGCGGAACGCCGATGATGGTCGCCGACGGATCATCGACCGACCCGACGGCGCAGACCGCGACGTTGGCCGATCTCGCCGACCGGGTGGCGTTCCGCGACCGAGCCGTCGGCCCGGTGAGCGTGGTGTTCGTCGTGTTGCTCGCGCTCTGTGGTGCTGCCGCGCTGATGGGTCGCCCAAGGCCGGCGCGAGGGCTTGCCCAGGTAGTGATCGCGCACCCAACGGTGACGTTCCTGTTCGGCCTCGCCGACTACCACCGCCTACCCCTCGGGTTCTTCGTGTGCCTCACGCTGGTGGCGGCGATCGTGCTCGCTGTTGCCGGCGTGAGCGCTGCCTCACGCCTGGGTTCGTGGGGGCCGACGACGCTGCTCGCCGCGGTGCTCTGGTTGACCTTGGTGATCGATGTCGCCACCGGCGGGACGTTGCAGATCAACACTCCGTTCGGCTACACCCCGACGGTCGCCGGACGCTTCCAGGGGTTCGGCAACCTCGCGTTCGGTCTCGTCGCCGCTGCCGCCATCTCCGTGTCGGTGGTCGGCGTGCTGCTCGGTGCGTCACGCCGCAGTTCGCTGTGCTGGGCCGGATGGGTCGGCACGACCACGATCATCGCCGTCGCGGCACCTGCGTTCGGCTCCGATGTGGGTGGCACGTTGGCGTTGATCCCGGCGTTCGGTCTGCTCGTGCTCTCGGTCGGTGGTGCGCCACTGACATGGCGGCGTGGCGTTGTTGCGATGGCCGCGGGAGCAGTCGCGGTCGGCGTGCTGGCCGTAGCCGATCTGGCGCGGGCCGAGGGATCGCGGACTCATCTCGGCCGCTTTCTCGACGAGTTGCTGCACGGTGACTTGCTCGACGGTGACGCGATGCTCATCGTTCGCCGCAAGCTCCGTGGCAACATGGCCATCTTGACGTCGAGCTTCTGGTCGTTGATCCTCGTCGGAGTGATCGCGTTGGCGCTGGTGTGGTGCGTGCGCCATCGCGGCACCCTGGCCGCGAGCCTGGCTGGGCAGCCGGCAGTGAAGGCCTTCGTGATCGGGTGGTCCACGGCGGCCGCGCTCGGCTTCGCGTTGAACGACAGTGGGCTCGCCGTACCGGCGGTGATGCTAGGGGTGGCGATTCCCTGGCTCGTTGCCGTTCTCGTGCCGCTCACACCGCGAGCAGGGCGATGATCGCCGTCGCCGCGTTCGTCGCCGGTGGCGCTGCCAGCTGGCTGCTGTGGCTCGGGATGCGCCGGCAATGGGAGGAGTCCGAAGTGCTGCGCCGGGCGAACTACCGCGGCCACCTCTTGCCGATCGCATCAGGGGTGTTCGTGGTGTTGGCCGTGCTCGGGGTGAGCGGCCTCTACTTCTGCTGGACCCGGTGGGGTGGCATCAGCCCGGCCGAGGCGAACCGGGGCGCGACGCTGCTCGCCGGCGGCACGCTGGGATTCGGCTTCATCGGACTGCTCGACGACCTCGTCGGCTCGGGCTCGCCAGGCTCGAGTTCGACGCGGGGGTTCGCCGGCCATCTCGGGGCGCTGCGGCACGGCAGGGTCACCACCGGGCTGGTGAAGCTGATCGGTGGTGGCGTGCTCGCGCTGGTGACAGCACCGTTCACCGACGGCACGGCAGATCTCGTCCGCGGCACGTTGCTGGTCGCGCTCACGGCCAACCTCGTCAATCTGTTCGACCGAGCGCCCGGTCGGGCGATCAAGGTCAGCTTGATCGGTGCGTTGGTCGTCGCCGTGGCCGGCGCGCCGGGCTGGTGGCTGACCGGACCGATGCTGGTGGTCGGCGCCGGCGCGGGCCTGCTCGTCGCCGATCTCCGCGAGCTGTGCATGCTCGGCGACACCGGCTCGAACGTCCTCGGCGCGGCCGTCGGGTTCGGCCTGGCGATCTCGCTCGATTCCACCGGACAATGGGTCGCCGTCGCCGTGGTCGCCACCGGCAACATCGCCAGCGAGCTCGTCAGCTTCTCGAAGGTGATCGACCGGGTCGCCCCGTTGCGCTGGTTCGACCGCCTCGGAACGCTCGCCGAACGAGGCTCGGTGTGACTTTCTTCGCCGGGCCTTGCGGTGGTCCGCGCGAACCGAGGGGGCGTCGCGTTACGATGTGCTCCCGTTGTCAGTTCGCCTGAGACGGAGGTTGGTTCGATGCCGAAGCACATTTTTGTGACAGGAGGCGTTGCCAGCTCCCTCGGCAAGGGCCTCACCGGTTCGTCGCTCGGCCGGTTGTTGAAGCTCCGTGGGCTGCGCGTCACGATGCAGAAGCTCGATCCGTACATCAACGTCGATCCGGGGACGATGAACCCGTTCGAGCACGGCGAGGTGTTCGTCACCGACGACGGCGGCGAGACCGACCTCGACCTCGGTCACTACGAACGGTTCATCGACGAGAACCTCACCCGCGACTCCAACGCGACAACGGGTTCCATCTACCAGGCGGTGCTCGCTGCCGAGCGTCGTGGCGACTACCTCGGCAAGACCGTGCAGGTGATCCCGCACATCACCGACGAGATCAAGCGACGCATCCGGCGTCTCGCCACCGACGACGTCGATGTGGTGATCACCGAGGTCGGTGGCACCGTCGGCGACATCGAGATCTTGCCGTTCCTCGAAGCGATCCGCCAGTTCCGCAAGGAGGCCGGCCGCGACAACGTGTGCTACGTGCACGTCACCCTCGTTCCGTTCATCGGTCCGAGCGGCGAGCAGAAGACCAAGCCCACACAGCACTCCGTCACAGAGCTGCGCAGCCGCGGCATCCAACCCGACGTGATCGTCTGTCGAAGCGAGGAACCGCTCAGCGACAACCTGAAGCGCAAGATCTCGAACCTGTGCGACGTCGACGAGCGGGCCGTGGTGAACGCGGCCGACGCCCGCAACATCTACGAGTTGCCGCTGATCCTTCACGACGAGGGCCTCGACACGACGGTGTGCGAGGTGCTGCGCATCGACGCGCCGATCGACCTCGCACCATGGCGCGAGGTTGTCGACAAGGTCGAGGCCGCCACGAGGCCGGTGAAGATCGGACTGATCGGCAAGTACGTCGATCTGCAAGACGCGTACCTGTCGGTGGTCGAGAGCCTGAAGCATGCCGGCTTCCACCATGGCGCCAAGGTGGAGATCGACTGGATCCAGGCCGAGGACGTGGAGGGCCTGCTCGCCGCCGGTCGCCTGGCAGATCTCGATGGCATCGTGATCCCCGGCGGATTCGGCGAGCGCGGTTTCGAAGGCAAGATCGCCGCTGCCGGTTACGCGCGTGAACACGACATCCCCTGTCTAGGGCTGTGCCTCGGCCTGCAGGCGATGACCATCGAGTTCGCCCGCAACGTGATGGGGCTCGTCGGCGCCAACTCCACCGAGATGGATCCGGCCACCCCGCATCCGGTGATCGATCTCATGCACGACCAGCGCGACGTGATCGACAAGGGCGGCACGCAACGGCTCGGGGCCTTCTACGCCATCCTCGAGCCGGGCACACGTGTGCACAATGCCTACGGCGAGCCTGTGGTCAGCGAGCGGCACCGGCACCGTTACGAGCTGAGCGCACAGCTGAAGCCGCGCCTGGAGGCAGCAGGGCTGCGCTGCAGCGGGTTGTCGCCCGACCGTCGCCTCGTCGAGTTCATCGAGCTCGACGACCATCCGTTCTGGGTGGCGACCCAGGCGCATCCCGAGTTCAAGAGCCGACCCGACCGGCCCCACCCGCTGTTCCGCGAGCTCACCGCCGCGGCGCTGGCTCGACGCGAGTCGCGCACCCACGTGCTGCGCGTGGTCGACGACCACACGGCCTCCCCGTCGGTCGCATGACCCGACGCGGGGTGGGCGAGTGAGTGGCTTCCGCCACCTCGACGACCGCGTCGTCCACCAGGGGCACGTGTGGCACGTGGCGGTGGCGCGCTTCGAGTCGCCGGACGCCGAGGTGTTCGAGCGCGACATCGTGCGTTCTCCCGGCGCCGTCGCCGCCCTTCCACTGCTGTTCGACGCCGAGGGCAACCCTTCGGTGGTGTTCGTCAGCCAGTACCGACCACCGTTCGATGATCAGGTGCTCGAGATCCCGGCCGGGATGCGCGACGTGGCCGACGAACCCACCGCGGTCACAGCGGCGCGGGAGCTGGTGGAGGAGGTGGGGCTGCGGGCGGGACGGCTCGAGCCGCTGGTCGACTTCTATCCGTCAGCGGGGATGACCGACTCGGTGCTCTCGCTGTACCTGGCGACCGATCTGGTCGCCGTCGAGCGCGACACCCATGGCCCCGAGGAGGCCCACTCGCAGGTGGTGCACCTGCCGTTGGACACGGCGATCGAGATGGTGCTCGCCGGCGAGATCCGCGATGCCAAGACGATCATCGGGCTGCTGCTCGTCGAACGGCAGCTCGCCAGAGCCGATCGAGTGGACCGACCCGCGCCGTGAACACCGTGAACACCGTGCCGCACGGCACCGATGGGGACCTGCCGATGGCGGTGGAGGAGTTCCTCACGTGGATGCTCACCGAGCGGGGCCGCTCGCGCAACACGCTTGCGGCCTACCGCGGCGATCTCGGGGCGTACTGCAGTTGGATGGCCGGGCGCGGGATCGACATCGGCATCGTGACGTCCGCCGACATTGCCGCCTACCTGGGCCGACGGCGGACCGAAGCGGCGCCGTCGAGCGTGGCCAGACAGCTCGCGGCGATCCGGATGTTGCACCGGTTCCTCGCCGAGGAGGGGATCCGCAGCGATGATCCCACCGGCGATCTGGAGGGCATTCGCGTGCCGGCCGGTCTGCCGAAACCGCTCGCCGAGGACGAGGTGATCTCGTTGCTCGACGCGGTGGTCGGCGGCGATCCCGTCAGCCTCCGCGACCGCGCCTTGCTCGAGCTCCTGTACGCCACCGGCGCGCGGATCAGTGAGGTCGTCGGGCTGTCGGTGGGGGATGTGTCGGTGGAGCACCGCTCGGCCCGCCTGTTCGGCAAGGGGGCCAAGGAGCGGCTGGTGCCCGTGGGCCGAACGGCGCTGGCGGCTTACGAGCAGTGGATGGGACCGAGCGGCCGCCACCACCTGGAGCCGGCGCGCTGGGCGCGCCGGGGTGACGCGGACGCGGTGTTCCTCAACCGCCGGGGGGCGCGGCTGACGCGCCAGTCCGCCTGGGCCGTGGTGCGCACCTACGGCACGCGGGCCGGCATCGCCCCGGGGCGACTGTCGCCTCACGTGCTGCGTCACTCGTGTGCCACGCATCTGCTCGACCACGGCGCCGACCTGCGCGTGGTACAGGAGCTGTTGGGGCATGCGTCGGTCTCGACGACGCAGGGTTACACGAAGGTGAGCAACGAGCGGCTCGTCGACGCGTATCGGGCGGCGCATCCGCGGGCGATCCACCGGTGAGCGGAGGCCGAGGTGGCGTGATCCACCTTGCCAGGAGGTTCGTCGGCTCGCTGTCGCGACGCGCGCCGTTGGCTGGGGACGAGGGGTGGGCGAGCGCGCAGCTGTTGGCGCACGAGCTCGATCTCTGGCGTTCGATGTCGAACGTCGATCGCCGCCATGCGATCGAGGTGGCCCGCCAGTTCGAGCGGCTGCGCGGCGCGGGGCGGCGCGAGGAGATGGCTGCCGCCCTGCTCCACGACGTGGGCAAGCTGGAAAGCGGTCTCGGCACGCTCGGTCGCATGGCGGCCACGATCGTCGGCCCGCGCACGCGGCGGTTCCGGGCTTACCACGATCATGAACGGATCGGGTCCGAATGGCTTGCCGCCGGTGGGTCGTCGCCGGTGACGGTCGAGCTGGTGCGCCGCTCGGGGCCAGGCGCCGAGGCTTTGACTCAGGCCGATCAGGTGTGAGCCGCGCCGGGTCAGCGGGGGAGCAGGCCGATGTGGTCGTAGGCGCGTTGCAGTGTTGCCTGTGCCACGGCTCCGGCTTTGTCGGCCCCCTTGCGCAGCAGTGAAGTGAGCTCGCCGCGGTCGTGCATCAGTTCGGCGTAGCGGGCCTGGATGGGGCGCAGCATCTCGATCACGGCTTCACCGGTATCGGTCTTGAGCGGGCCGTACTGGGTGTATGACGCGGCCAGCGTGTGGGGGGAGCTGCCGACGCACGCGGCGAGGATCTCGAGCAGGTTGGACACCCCTGGCTTGGCCTCGCGGTCGAAGCGAACCTCGTTGTCGCTGTCGGTGACGGCCCGCTTGAACTTCTTCAAGATCGTGGCCGGCTCGTCGAGCAGGTTGACGAGGCCGCTGTCGCTGGCCGTCGACTTGCTCATCTTCGAGGTCGGGTCCTGCAGGTCCATCACCCTGGCTCCTGCTTTGGGCGTGACCGCCTTGGGCACCACGAACGTGGCGCCGAACCGGCTGTTGAAGCGGATCGCGACGTCGCGGGTGATCTCGATGTGCTGTCGCTGATCGTCGCCGACGGGCACCTCGTCGGCGTCGTAGAGCACGATGTCGGCCGCCATCAGCGCCGGATAGGTGAACAGGCCGGCGGCGATGAAGTCGCCTTCGCGCTTGGCCGATTTGTCTTTGAACTGGGTCATCCGATTGAGCTCGCCGACGCTGACCGTGCACTCCATCACCCAGCCCAGCTGGGCATGTTCGGGAACGTGGCTCTGCACGAACACGGTGGCGATGTCGGGGTCGAGGCCGATCGCGAACAGCATCGCCGCCACGGTGACGGTGGACTTGCCGAGCACGCCAGGACTCTCGGTGGTGGTGAGCGCGTGGAGGTCGACGATGCCGTGGAACGCGTCGCACTCGTGTTGGCCCGAGGCCCAGTGCACGAGGGCACCGAGGTAGTTGCCCAGATGGACGTCGCCCGTTGGTTGGATGCACGACAGCACTCTCGTCACGGCCTGCAACGCTACCGAGCAGCGTCGGTCCACCGGGGCCGGTTTTGCCGGAG
>VFMC01000469.1 GCA_006515795.1 Acidimicrobiaceae bacterium
GCTTGCGTCGCCGACACACACCGATGATCTCACCGGTTCGGGTGTTGAACGCGGCCAGCAGATTGAGCGGGGCGCGGAGGACCCCACGAGGGGTCCGCACAAGCCCTCGGCTTGAGCCCGCTTCAGCGGGAAACTTACAGTCGGCTTTAGCCGTAATAGACCCACTTCCAGTGGTCCTCCGAAGCCACCGCCTTCAGGCGGTGGAGTATTCACTCACGGGTAGAGCACCCACGGCTCCATGCCGGTCGAGCCGTCGTCGGCGGCGAGCAGTACCGCGTCGCCGATGCAACGCGTGTAGCCGGTGTTGTAGCGGAACGGACCTTCACCGAAAGCGACCTCGGCGTCGAGCGTGCCCAGCTCCGTCCCGTCGCTCATCCACAGTGTGTAGACCGAGCCGTCGTAGCGGAAGAACGCGAGTCGCCCGCTCTCTGTTCCGCACGGCTCGGACATCGACCAGCCGCCGGAGCCGGCGACCAGATCGGTGACGCGGACGGTGCCCGGTGCCGTGCCGTCGGTCTTCCACAGCTCGCGGCCGTTGACGCCGTCGTCGGCCGTGAAGAACACCAGGTCGCCGGCGCGGGTCAGAGACGAGGGGCTCGAGGACTCGTCTGGATCGGCCCACAGGTCCTTCAGCATGGTCGTGCCCACGAGCGTGCCGTCGCTCGTCCACAGCTCGGTGCCGTTCACGCCGTCGTCGGCCGCGAACAGGAGTCGATCCCCGAGAGCCACCACCTCATCCACCCCGATCGCGTCCGAGATCGCCGTCGTGCCGCCGGGCGTGCCGTCGGTGACCCAGAGTTTGCGGGCGACGCCGTCGTTCGCCGTGAAGAACACCTTCGCGCCAACCGCCGTCACCCACGCTGGATCGGATCCACCGCTCGTGTTGATGTCGCCCAGGAGCTTCGTGCCCATCTCGGTGCCGTCGGTGACCCAGGGCTCGTCGCCCTGCGCGGTGGTATTCGCGACGAACACGGTGAAGCCCGCCGTCACGGCGAAATCCCTGGGACCGGACGACCCGGCGCCGGGCTCGATGTCCTTCACGCGACGCGTGCCCGGGGCCGTGCCGTCGGTGGCCCACAGCTCCGTACCGTCTGCATCGCGACCCGCGAAGTAGACGGTGCTGCCGGCCGAGACTGCGCGGTCGATTCCGCTACTGCCGCTGCCGGGGTTGAGGTCGACGAGCATGCTGGTCCCGAGCGCCGTTCCGTCGGAGGTCCACGGCTCCTGTCCAAAGCCAGACAGGTAGCCCTCGAAGAAGATGCGATCGCCGACCACCGCGAGATCCTGCGGGCCCAGCCCCTGGTTCTCGCCCGGCGCCACGTCGAGGAGGGTCGTGCCCGGCGTCGTGTAGTCGCTCACGACAAACTCGGTGCCAGTGCGATCGCCGGAGGCCGAGAACGCGAGCCTGGCCCCGAACGGGGTGAACGGCTGCGGGTTGCTGTCCCGGTCGCCCGGGTTGATATCGGCCACGAAGCTCGTGCCGGCCGCCGTGCCGTCGCTCTTCCACAGTTCGTCGCCGCGTGCATCCGCGTCGCCTCCGAAGTAGAGGGTGCCACCGACGTCGCGCATCCATTCGACGTCGGATCGCTGCGGGCCGG
>VFMC01000470.1 GCA_006515795.1 Acidimicrobiaceae bacterium
GGCCAAAGCCAGGTCACCGATACTTCGAACGGACTGGCCACCGTCTATGCCCCCGGCTGGACGAGTTACACCCTCTCGGATGCCAGTCTCAACTACGACAACGGCGCCGGAGCGCGGCACACAGTCAACTTCGTCAACGTCAAGCGGGTGATTCTCAACGGCGCCCCGAATGCGACCTACGCGACCAGCAGTCTGCCGAATCCGGCAACCGGAATTTCCAGCCCGTGGAGCGGCACGGCTACCTTCAACGGTTCCGGCGGTGCGAGTGTCATCAAGTCGAGTTCCACCACCAGCCTTACCCTGACGAACAACGGACTGACTGAAGCCGGCGTCACGATTACCCTGAACAACCTCGCGATCGCCGCACTCTACGGCAACAACGCCGACAACACGTTTACGATTTCCGGCTGGACGGGCACGGGCGGGATCGATGGCAGCGGCGGCAGCGACACCGTCGTGGCGGTGAACGACACGAACTTCACGCTCACCAACACTTCGCTCGCCCGCAACGGTTACGGCACACTCAGCCTTGCAGATATCGAAACCGCGAGGCTCACCGGCGGCGGCAGCGCGAATACGTTCACGATCTCCGGCTGGTCGGGCTCGGGCTCGATCGCCGGCGGCGGCGGGACCGATACGGTGGTCTCGACCAACAACGTGGACTTTGGATTGACGAACAACTCGCTCACGCGGTCCGGACTCGGCAGCTTCACGCTCGACTCTGTCGAGGTCGCCACGCTCACCGGCGGCTCCGGCGCGAACGCCTTTACGGTCAGCAACTGGACCGGTAGCGCATCCCTCGATGGCGCGGGTAGTGGCGACTCCTACACCGTCAACATCATCGGCTCCGCGTCTGGCACCGTCACGATTGATGATTCGGGCGGCAGTGCTGGCAACACACTCACGGTAAACGGGACCGCCGGCACGGATGGGTTCACGATCGGCGGCGCCCAAGTCACAGGCGGCGGCGAGACCATCAACTACGCAAACATCGAGTCGCTCACCGTCAATGGCCTGGGCGGCAACGACACCTTCAACGTCAGCGGTACATCGATTTCTACCACGATCAACGGCGGCGACAACGACGACGGCTTCACCGTCAATGCCAGTTCCGCCGAGCTCACGCTGAACGGCGACGCGGGCGCGGATGCGATGGTAGTCAACGGCTCGAGTGCGGCTCTCGCGTTGAATGGCGGCGGCGGCAACGACAACTTCTATCTCCGTGCATTCTCGGCCGACGTTTCACTCAACACCGGTTCGGGCGTAAACCTGGTCAGCGTCGGCAGCCTGGAACTCCCCGGCGCCGGCCACGTTAACAATATTGACGGCAAGCTCACCATCAACGGCGACGGCAGCGATACTCTCCATGTCAATGACACGGGCGACGGCGCCGCGAACACCGGCCTCCTCAGTTCCTCGCGCCTCACCGGCCTCGGCATGGCGGGCAACGACTCGTCGAAGGGAATCGACTACGCCAGCATCGAAACGATGCTCGTCGCGCTCGGCGGCGGCGGCAACACCTTCAATATCCGGAGCACCTCGGCCAATACGACAACCACGCTGCGCACCGGCTCCGGTTCCTCGACCGTCAACGTC
>VFMC01000076.1 GCA_006515795.1 Acidimicrobiaceae bacterium
TTCTTCGCGGTGCGACGTCGCTCACCAAGCTGACCGCTCCGCCGCCGACCGCGGTTGCGACCGAACGGGTGATCCGGTCGCTCGACGCCAGCCGCCGTGCCGTTCGCCTCGACCTCGCACTGCGCAACGCCGGGCACGCCCTGGGACAAACGGTGGGCCACGTGCTCGCCGCCGTGATGCTCGCCGACGGCGAGGTCACCCTTGTCCTCGACCGTCCTGGCCGGATGCCAACGGCACCATGGTCGAGCACCGCCGATCCGGCGGCATGGCGGCTCGCCGCAGCGATCGCCGACGAGGAGCTGGTCGCCGACGCCCGACTCGCCGGGCAGCCGTGTCCGACCCTGGTGCAACTCGGCACGATCGTCTCGGCCACCACCACCCCCGGCATCGTCGGTGGTGAGCTGTTCGTCGACCTCGAGGCCTTCGGCATGGTGTGCCTCGATGGACCGGCCGCGGCGACGACCGACATCATCCGCGGACTGGTCGCTTCGCTGCAGCTGTCGCCGATCGGCCAGCTCGTGAACCTGGTCGGCCATTCGCTTCCAGGCACCGACGACGGCTGCACAGAGCCGATCGTGCTCGGCAGCACACCGATCGAGCAGGCGGCAAGCCTCGACGAAGCGCTCGATCGCGCTGCGGTGATGCTCGGTTCGACGCCGACGGCGATCGGCGGTCGGCGCACCTTCGAGCTGCGGGCCCGCGGTGCCGGAGGTGAGTCGTGGGAACCGGCGGTGCTGATCTCCGGCGCCGTCGGCCACAACCCCGACGTCCTGCGCGAACTCGTCTCTGCCACAAGGGGCGGTGGCCGCGGTCTAGCGGTCGTGCTCGCCGGCGCCGTCGAAGGCGCGTCGCTCACCCTCACGGCGGCCGGCGACGGCTGGGTGCTCGAGCGGCTAGGCGTCTCCATCGTTCCGGTCGGGTTGGCATCGGCCGATCGTGAGGCGCTGACCGAGGTGCTGGCGATCTCTGCCGACGTGGTCCCGCTCACCAGGCCACAGGAGCTGATCGCCGCCCCTCCGGCGATGGAAGTCGCCGACGCACCGTGGGAGCTGCTCGTCCGCGTCCTCGGCGCGGTGGAGGTCGTCACCCGCAGCGGCGAACCGGTCGCGTTCGAGCGCGGGAAGGCACTCGAGCTGGTGGCCTGGCTGTCACAGCACCGCGAGCGCCCAACGCGCAGCTCGGCACGAACCGCGCTCTGGGAGCTCGCTGTACGCGACGCCACCTTCGCCAACGTGGTGAGCGATGCCCGCCGAGCGATGGCCCGGGCGCTCACTCCGCCCGTCAACGAGGAGTGGATCGAACGCACCCTCACCGAGGATCTGCCCCTGCACCCACTCGTGCTGAGCGACGCCGAACTGCTGCGCTCACGCCTCCAGGCGTGCGCCGGGCGCGATGCGCAACAGGTGATCGATGCGCTCCGGCCGGCACTCGCGCACGTCGCCGGAATGCCGTTCGCGGCTACCAACTACCTCTGGCCCGACGCCGAGGGCGTCAGCTCGGCGCTCACCATGCTCGTCACCTCGGCTGCCACCGAGTGCGCCCGGTGCGGGTTGGAGCTCGACGACATCGACACGGTCTTCTGGGCCACCGGGCAGGGCCTCAAGGTGCTCCCCGGCCACGAGGAGCTGATCGGGCTGCGCATGCGCGCCCACGCCCAAAGGGGAGATCAGGCGGGTGTTCGGCGTGAGTTCGAATCGTACGAGCGCGCGTTGCATGCCGACCTCTGGAGCGACGAGGAGCCCGCCCCGAAGCTGGTCGAGTTGCGCCACGAGCTGCTCGCCCAACGCGTGCGGACGATCGCCTGACGCCTGGCGGAGCTCCTGCGGGTCAGGTACCGACGTTGCTTGCGCAGGTGACCGCGGTGGCCGTCTGGGTGTCGATGCTGAACGTGGTGATGCTGCCCTCGCCGTAGCGACGCACGAAATCGGCGAGCGACGTGGTGTCGTCGTCGCACACCCGCTTCACGGTCTCCTCCCGGCGCACCACCCAACCGTTCTCCAGCCGCAACCTCATCCCGTCGCGGATCTCGGCGACCGGCGGCAGGTTCACCACGTTGCGCGGCTCGAGCGGCACGATCGAGAACCACAGCACCGCGTCACCGAGTAGGTCGGCCGCGACGGCGCACTTCGCCACCTCGGTGAGCTGACTGCAGCGGTTCTCGCCAGGGGTGTCGGCGCGGATGTTCATGTAGCGAAACCCGTCGATGCGGATCTGCATCGCCGCCGTCGTGCGGCCTTCGACGATCGCAAATCCCGGATCGGCCTCGGCCACGTAGACGAGATCGATCATGTCGATCTCGCGTTCCACTGCGGCGGGTTGGATCGCCTCGATCACGATCGCCTCGTCGCGGGTGTACGACCAAACCGCGAACGTGAGCCCAGCCAACGCGAACAGCGACAGCCAGAAACCCCACGTGAAGAACTGCCGCATCGGCCCGAGGAACGCCTCGTAGGCGCCTGGCGCCAGGGCGACGCCCTCACGCAACATCGCGTGGAAGAACGCTGCGTACAACCGCTCATCGGTGGTCTTGGCCTCGGCGAAGTTGGTCGGCGTGCTTCCAGCACCACAACCCTCACCGAAGTACATCCCGACGAGCGTGCCCACCACCGGGAACCGTGCCGGCAGTGCCACCGCCGCGCACGCCTCGCCGAGCAGGGCCGAAAGCCGACCCGCCCGCGCCAGCAACATCGCGTAGACGTCGACGGTGAGCTCGGACAGCGCGGCGAAACCCGCCGCCGTGGCCAACGGGTTGCCGGCCAGGGTGCCGGCGTGGAAGACCGGGCCGAGCGGCGACAACGTTTCCATGATGTGGCGACGGCCACCGACCGCGCCGATCGGGAGGCCGCCACCGATCACCTTGCCGAAGGTGGTGAGGTCGGCCGGAACGTCGTACTTCGCCTGCGCGCCACCGCTGCCGAGCCTGAACCCCGTGATCACCTCGTCGAACACCAACAGCGCGCCGACCCTGTCGCACTCGGCCCGCAACCCGGCGAGGAACCCAGCTGCCGGCGCGATCACTCCCATGTTCGCGGCCACCGGTTCGACGAACACCGCGGCCACCTGCTCGTCGAGCACCGGTACCTGGTTGTAGGGCACCACCAGGGTGTTGGCCACGGCACTCGCCGGCACACCTGCCGTGCCCGGCAGGCCGAGCGTGGCCACGCCGCTGCCGCCGGCGGCGAGCAAGGCATCGGTGGCGCCGTGGAAGTTGCCGTGGAAGATCACGATGCGGTCGCGGCCGGTGAAGCCGCGGGCCAGGCGCACCGCCGTGCTGGTCGCCTCGGTTCCGCTGTTCATCAGGCGAACCCGTTCACAGCTCGGCACCCGCTCGCGGATCGCCTCGGCCAGCACGAGCTCGCCAGGCGTGGGCGCCCCGTACGAGGTGCCCTTGGCTGCCGCGGCGACGATCGCCGCGGTGACCGACGGGTGGGCGTGGCCGAGGATGATCGCCCCGTAGCTCTGCACGAGGTCGATGTAGCGCGTTCCCTCCACGTCCCATACGTAGGGCCCCTCGGCGCGGGCGACGAGGTATGGCGTTCCCCCGACCGCCTTGAACGCCCGGATGCTGGAGTTCACTCCGCCGGGGATGACGTCGCACGAGCGAGCGAAGAGATCGGCGTTGGATGCCGGCAGCGCGCTCACTGCGCGCTCCGATGTTGCTCGGCGAACCAGCGCGCAAGATAGGTGAGGATGATGTCGGCGCCGGCTCGCTTGATCGCGGTGAGGTGCTCCATCGCCACCGCGTCGTGATCGATCCACCCGTTGGCGGCCGCGGCCTTGATCATCGAGTACTCACCGCTCACGTGGTACGCGGCGACCGGCACATCCACGGCAGCGCGGACCGCAGCGATCACGTCGAGGTAGGCGAGCGCCGGTTTGACCATCACCATGTCGGCGCCCTGGGCGAGATCGGCCTGCACCTCCACCAGTGCTTCACGGGCGTTGCGCCAATCCTGCTGGTACCCCTGGCGATGCCCACCATCGGCGATCTCCACGGACACGGCCTCGCGGAACGGGCCATACAGGCCGCTGGCATACTTCGCCGAGTAGGCGAGGATCGATGTGGAGGCGAAGCCCTCGGCATCGAGCGCGGCACGAATCGCGCCCACCTGACCGTCCATCATGCCGCTCGGCGCCACCACGTGCGCACCTGCTCTGGCCTGGGCGACGGCGATCTTGGCGTACACCTCGAGGGTCGCGTCGTTGTCGACCGAACCGTGGCCGTCGAGGATGCCGCAATGCCCGTGATCGGTGTACTCGTCGACGCACAGATCGGCCATGATCACCATCCGCTCGCCAACCGCCTGGCGCAGCTCACCCAACGCCAACTGCACAATCCCCTCAGGCTGAAACGCGTTCGTGCCGATGGAATCCTTTGTGGAAGGAATGCCGAACACGATGAGCGCGCCGACCCCCAAGTCGGCCAGCTGGCGCGCCTCGGCAACGAGGCTCGACCGCGTGTGCTGCACCACTCCCGGCAGCGACACGATCGGGTTCGGCACGCTGATCCCTTCGCGCACGAACAGCGGCGCCACGATCTGGCGAGGATGCAGTCGCGTCTCGGCAACCAGCTCACGCAGCGCATCGGTGGCCCGCAAGCGACGGGGGCGTTGCACGGGGAACGTCGCCGACGGCGACGAGGACGGGAGATGGCCGGTCACGAACGGCCATCGTAAGGGCTAGGCGGAACGAGAGCACCATGAGCAGCCATCTATCGCACACCGATTTCACCAGCCTCTACGACCGGGCCGTCGAGGCGCGTGCGGGCGGCCAGTACCAGCAGGCCGCGGCGCTCTACCGCGAGGCGTCGGAGCTGGCGGAAACCCACGAGCACCGCCTCCACCTGCGCATGCGCGAGGCCTACTGCCGGCTGTCGGCAAACGATCGGCACGACGCCGAACGGATCGCCGCCGACGTCGCCCGAGAGGCACGACAGGAGGAGTTCCACGCCGAGCTTGCCGACGCGCTCGGCGTGTCGGTGGAGGCGCTGATGCTCGACGAGCGCTATGCCGAGGCGAGTGCCGTGATGAGTGAAGCGATGTACGTGATGGAGCGGGTTCCCAACGACCCCGCCTACTACCAGGTCATCCACAACATGGCGGTCACCTACCAGCGTTGCGAGTTCCCGATTCCGGCGATCGAGCTCTACGACCGGGCGTTGCGCCTGGCCCGCACCGAGCGGGATCGCACCTTCACCTATGCCGGGCTGGCCTCGGCGTTCCACATGGCAATGATCTTCTCCAACGATGAGGCCACCGCGTCGCGGCACTTGCACGATGGCATCTACGCGGCCACGGCCGCGCTCGACTCGCAGGCCGACCGCGAGGTGGTGGCCGAGGCCATCGCCCTGGCTCACCGCTCGGTGCTGCTCAACTCGATCGGCCACCACCAGGCCGCGCTCGACGACGCCGTGCGCGCCCGCACGATCGCCGCCGCTCACGTGCTTCGCGAGGAGGAGGTGGTGGCGATGATCGGCGAGGCGGTTGCCCGGTGGAACCTGCACAAGGATCCGACCGTGGTGGAACTGATCGCCGATGCCGCCGACCGGGCACGCACACTCGGCGTGGAGGTCTACCTGTCGTCGGCTGCCCCTGTGAACATCGACATCTTGTGGGAAGGCGGTCGCTACGACGACGCCCGCGAGATGATGGCGATGCAGTTCAACGCACTGAGCCGGGCCCTGCAGCGCGAGCGCGAGGCACGGTGGGAGCACGTGCGCCTCGGCGTGTCGCTCAAGTCGACCGAAGCGCTCAGCGAATCCGACCCGCTCACCAACCTGCCCAACCGCCGCTACCTCAGCCACTGGCTCCCGGACGTGCTCGAGAACCACGGCCCGGTCTGCGTGGCGCTGCTCGACCTCGACGGCTTCAAGCAGGTGAACGACGACTTCAGCTACGAGCACGGCGATCACCTCTTGCTCGAGCTGGCGGGAATCCTGCAACGGATCTGCCGCCGTGGCGACGCGGTGATCCGCATCGGTGGAGACGAGTTCGTGCTGGTGCTGCGCGAGACCTCGCCGAACGACGGCCGGGCGGTGCTCGAGCGGGTGCGCCAACTGATCGCGGTTCGCCCATGGCAGGGCCTGCCTGCCGGCCTGAGGTTGAGTGCTTCGATCGGCGTCTCGGTGGGCAGCGGCGCGGTCGACGCCTCCCGCGTGCTCGCCGCCGCCGGCGATGCGTTGCACGTGGCCAAGCGCGAGGGCCGTGACCGCATCGTGTTCCGCTGAACCGGTAGCGTTGCCCGTCGTGACAGTGCAGGGATGGTTCGCCACCAACGACGCCCAGATCGAGCCGGGCGCCGCCAGTCGCCTGGCGCTCACGATCACCAACCTTGGCAGCTCCACCGAGAGCTACGCGCTCACGCCGACCGGCCTCGCTGCCGCGTTCAGCACCATCCGACCGGCGTACGTAACCTTGTTCGGCGGCTCGGAGGAGACCGTCGAGGTGGAGGTGAGTGCCCCCCGCCTTCCGGGCACCACTGCCGGCCCGACTGCACTGGGTGTGCGAATCGTGCCGCAGAACTCGCCCGACGATGTCGCCCTCGCCGAGCTCACCCTCCACGTTGCGTCCACCTTCGATCGGCGGCTGCAGATGCTGCAACCTGCGATCCGGAGCCGCCGCAAAGCCACCTACGAGATGATGGTCGAGAACCGCGGCAACACGCAGGCGAGCTGCCGGATGCACCTGATCGACCCCACTGGTCGCCTCGACGGCGACTTCGATCCGCCGGCCGCCGGTGTCGAACCGGGTGGCACCACCCTCGTCCGGCTGAAGCTGCGCGCCACGAAACGGCAGTGGGAGCGGCGGTCGCGAGCCATCCCGTTCCGCGTGGAAGCCGATCAGCAGGGCGCACCCACCGCCGACACCGCAGCCTCGTTCATCCAGGCGCCGATGGTGCCCGAGCGGCTGTGGGCCCGGGTGGCGGCTGCGGCGCTGCTCGTCGGCGCGCTGGCCGGAACGTGGTACGGGGTCGTGCGCCCGGCCATCGACGATGCAGCCGCAAGTGCCGTCGCCGCGATCGGTCAGGTCGCGCCCGCCACCACCACTGCCCCAGCTGCCGCTGGTCCGGTCTCCCAAGAGGTCGGGCCTGGGTCCACCGTCGCCCCGGTCGATCTGCCTTCCGGCGCGCTCGAAGGTGAGCCGTTCTCCGTGGGCCTCCCGGGCGGCGCCGCGCTCAACGAGATCTCGACCCAGACCTACACGGCGCCCGACGACTCCGCCTTCCTGGTCACCGACTTCTTCGTGCAGAACCCTTTCGGCGACGAGGGCACGGCCACGATGACGGTCGGCACCGTGAGCTTCGAGTGGGACCTCGTGAACCTCGACGGCATCGATGCCACCAAGCAGTTCGTCACCCCGCTGCGCGTGCTGGCCGGCGAGCAAGTGGTGTTCGAGGTGACCTGCGCATCGATCGGCCGCCAGGGCGCCGCGGCATGCTCGGCCAAGGCCGTGGTGAACGGTCGGCTCGTCGCCGCTTGACCTGCCGCGCTCAGCCGCCCCACACCGGAGAACCCGGCGTGGTCGACGACACCCGCCGGATCACCTTCACGGTGACCTTGGCCACCTGATCGCCGCTCTGGGCAACCAGCACCCGTTCGCCGGCACGCTCGTTGGGACGGGTGGGGAACAGCGCGAGGAACCCGCCATCGGTGCTCGCCGTGACACTGATCGATTCACCGCGGCCGTCGGCCCACGCGATCGACACCGCCGCGCCCGGCGAGAAACCCGAGGCGCCCAGCCCCACTTCGTCGCCGGCCCGCACCGACGGCAACGCCGCGTCGAGGCGAACCACGCGGGTGCCGGTGCCGTTCACGAGCACCGTCGTGTACTGCCCGAGCTCGTTGCTCACCACCACCGTGGCAGTGCGGTACCCAGGTTCGGTCGGCACGAACGACACATCGATGGAGCAGGTCGCGCCGGGGTTGACGGTG
Source organism: Acidimicrobiaceae bacterium (assembly GCA_006515795.1). Classification (GTDB taxonomy): domain Bacteria; phylum Actinomycetota; class Acidimicrobiia; order Acidimicrobiales; family Ilumatobacteraceae; genus VFMC01. The sequence continues at coordinate 7,931 of VFMC01000076.1, forward strand.
TAGCCGATGCATCCGTCGCTGCTGATGACGAAGTCGTCGGGGTTGTCGCCGGCCAGGGCGATGCGCGAGATCATCGTCGGGGCGAAGCCGATGTTGGCCACGCCGGTGCTGATCGGCGTTGTCGAACGGCCGACCACTGTTGTCGGGAAGTCGAGGCCCGAGAACGGCGAAGGCGTGAGCGCCGGCTCGCCCCCGGCACCTTCCACGGTGGTTCTCACCGAGGTGCCGCGGAACACCGACTCCGAAACGACGACCTCGCCACGCAGCGGGCCCGGCCTGCTCGGTGTGAGCACGACGTGCACCTCGCACGCCTGGCCGGGCGGCACCGGCAGGCCCAGGGCGCAGGTGCCACCCGTGATCGCGAAGTCGGGGTTGCTCGACTCGACCGTGGCCGGCAAGAAGGTGCTCGGGCCCTCGTTGCGGATCGCGATGTACCACGTCGGGCCCGGGAACAGCACCCCGACGGTACCGACGTCGAGCGCAGGTGCCGTGACGCGGGCCGGTCGCGCGATCGTGGCCACCTGACGGCCCGAGGCCTCGTAGCCGACGAGCAGGTTGGCCGAGAGCGTGTCGAAGACCACCACATGACCGGACGCGGACAGAGCCGGATGGGCGTTGCTCCCCGGTCCCGGCGAGATGCCGTCGGCCAGTGTGGACGCCCGGCGAACCAGGCCGAGATCGACGCTGGCCACCACGATGTCGCCGTCGGTCGGCTCGACTCCAGCGGCCGACTCGGTGGCGAACAGGTTGTGCGACCGCGTGACGAACCCCACTTGGCTGCCGTCGTCGGAGATCGCGGGCTGCGTGGCACCGCTGTCGGCCGCCACGAACGGCTTGTCGGGAAGCGTCTGCTCGCGGCTCACCAGCACCACCGATCCGTCGACCTGGTCGTAGCGGTAAATCTGGTTCGCACAGACCGCCCCGCAATCGGGCAACGTGGCCCCGGCGGCAAGATCGGCCGACGACGATTCGAAGGCGATGAACTGGCCGTTGCCGGATATCACCGGGGCATGCGCTCCATCGGCCGCCGCCACGCCGTGGAGCCTCGACACCAGGACGACCGGGTCTTCCAGGCCGGCGACCGGATCGGACCACCGGTCCCACACGTAGACCTGCGACGTCGCAAACCCTCCGGCAACAGGTCCGCTACCCCAGTCGGGCACCGGATCGTCGCTGACTGCGTCGGACGTGAACGTGACGAATCGACCGTCGGCGGACACGTCGGGTTCGCGTTGGCCGACGTAACGGAAGGTGGTGTTAGGCGCCAGCAGCGGGGTGCCGGCCACGGTGTGGACGCGGTCGGCCGAGCCGAGCACCTGGGTGACGTCGGTGCCGACCGACGACATGGCTGGTGCCTCATCGGGGAGCACGCGGTCGAGCGCACGTGTGTCGCCGTCGCTCGACGATTGCGTCGACACGACCTCCCAGTCGCCGAGCGTGCCACCGCACTCGGGCAGCACCAAGCGGTACACATCCCACCGGTCACCGCCATCGTCGTCGCGGAACAGATCGAACGCCATCTCGGTAACCATCGCCACCACGCAGCCGTCGCCGGAGATCGTCGGTCGCACGCTGTCGCCGATGCGCACCCCATCGACAGGTACCGTGAGCTCGACGTCGGGCACGCCGAATGCACCCGTGTCGCGCAGCCAGATCGTGCGTGTGCGCTCGGAGCCGTCGCTTGGGCGCCCTTCGAAAACCACCTTCCGCCCGTCGTCGGACACCGACGGATACGCCCCGAACACCTCCGCAGTCGGCGCGGCCGCAGTGGTCGACAGCGTGCCGTCAGGCGGGCGCGTCACAGCGGAGGCCGCCGACAAGCCGCCGAGGCCCAATACCGCCGCTACCGCTCCTCCTCCGAGGAACCAGCGCCGTCCGATGCGGTGGATTTGCATGGTGGTGACGCCAGCAGGCTAGTTCAGGTCACGGTAAACAGCTCCAACGCCCTGAGCACCCCTGGCAGAGAATGATCGGCTGCGGTGGCGGCAACCTTGAGGCCGCATTGTTCAACCTTGCGTACCGATCGTGACCACGAGCGGCGGGGCCGCTTCACCGAACACCCGCACCCATGCCTCGGCCTGTGATCCGCTGGTGAACACCACTGCGTCGGCCTTCAACACTGCGAGCTGCTGACCGGCGGTCGGCACGACGGCCACGGAGCGGTGCGAATCGAGCCGGCGGACGTGCCAGCCGAGCTGTGCCAGGCCGTGTACCAGCGTCGGAGCCCCATCGGCGGCCTGCACGACCACAGCGCGGCCGGTTCCCGCGGGGAACTGCGCCACCAGGCCCTCGGCACTCTGGCGTTCGGCAACCAGATCGGCGCGCGGCAGCGCGGCAGCCGTCGCCGCGCCGACGGCGGCTACCTGCGCCGGCGAACGTTCGAGTGCTGCGCCGACGCGGCGGGCGGCCTGTGCCGATGCCACCACCACCCAGTCAGCGACGTCGAGAGGGGTGACCGCTTCCTCGATCTGCGTCGAATCGACCACGTCGACCAGTTCGATCAGCGGCATCACGATCGCCGTCGCCCCCGCCTCTTCGAGCATCGCCGCGAGAGCGCCGGCCTGGTCGAGCGGCCGCGTGACCACAACCGTGAGCCCTGCGAGCGGCAACCTGACCGGCTCAGCCATCGCCGAGCTCGCACTGCATCGCCGCTGCCAGGTCGCGGGCGACCGAAACCGCGTCTGCCGGGGGCAGCGAAACGGACCGCTGCACGTGACGGCCGCGCTCGGGATCGGCAAGGAAGGCGCGCAGGACACCGTCGGCTACGTGCGCGCCAACCGGGAGTGAGCACCCTGACCCGAGCGTGGCGAGGAAGGCCCGCTCGACCTGCACGTCGCGTCGCGTCGCGGCGTGGTCGACGGCGGCGAGCACCGCGATGGTCGCAGCATCGTCGCCAAGGCACTCCACC
>VFMC01000471.1 GCA_006515795.1 Acidimicrobiaceae bacterium
ACACGAACACCAGACCCGCGTTGCGCTCGCCCGGCTCCACCTCGAGCACGACGTGGCCATACATGCCCCGTCCGCCCGACTGCTTCACGTAGCGGCCCTCTGCCCGCGCCGACTTCGTGATCGTCTCGCAGTAGGAAACCTGTGGCTTGCCCACAACTGCGTTGACCTTGTGCTCGCGCTGCAGACGGTCGACCACGATGTCCAGGTGCAGCTCGCCCATCCCCCGGATGAGCGTCTGACCGGTGTCGGTGTCCGTCTTCATCCTGAGCGACGGGTCTTCTTCCAGCATCTTGGTCAGCGCCGCGGTCAGCTTGTCCTGATCGCCCTGAGTCGCCGGCTCGATGGCGATGTCGATGACCGGATCGGGGAACTTGATGCGCTCCAGCTCGATCGGCTGCTTCTCATCGCAGATGGTGTCGCCCGTGGTCACCTTTCGGATGCCCACGACCGCGACGATGTCGCCGGCGCACGCCTGCGTGATGTCCTCGCGCTTGTTCGCGTGCATCCGGACCATCCGGCTGATCCGCTCCTTCACGCCCTTGTTGACGTTGAAGGCGTACGTGCCCGCCAGCATCGTTCCCGAGTAGATGCGCAAGTAGGTGAGCTTGCCCATGTAGGGGTCGGTCTGGATCTTGAACGCCAGCGCCGAGAGGGGGGCCTCCGGTGTGGGCGGGCGCGCGATGAGTTCGTCCTCGCCCGGCACATGTCCGACGATCTCGGGCATGTCGAGCGGAGACGGCAGGTAGTCGGACACCGCGTCGAGGATCGGCTGAACGCCGATGTTACGCAGCGCCGCGCACGCGAGCACCGGCACCACGCTGCCGCTGATGGTCGCCTTGCGGATCGCCGGGCGCAGATGCGCCGCGTCGATCTCGAGGCCGTCCATGTACGCCGCCAGCAACTCGTCGTCGAAGTGCGTCAGCAGATCGACCAGGTCGGTGTGGGCCTGGCGGGTCTCCTGCAGCATCGAGGCCGGCACCTCTTCGATCGTGAAGTTGGCGCCGCTGGCGTCGCCGCCGATCCAGCGATAGGCCTTCATCTCCACCACGTCGACCACGCCGACGAACGTGTCCTCGGCGCCGATCGGCAGGTGCAGGACGAGCGGCTTGGCGCCGAGACGATCCCGCATCTGCTGGACGCAGCCACGGAAGTCGGCGCCCACCCGGTCCATCTTGTTCATGACCGCGATGCGCGGCACGTGATAGCGGTCGGCCTGGCGCCAGACCGTCTCGGACTGCGGCTCCACCCCGTCGACCGCGCTGAACACCACGACCGCCCCGTCGAGCACCCGCATCGAGCGCTCGACCTCGATCGTGAAGTCCACGTGGCCGGGCGTATCAATGATATTCACCTGGTTCGATCGCCAGAAGCAGGTGGTGGCCGCCGAGGTGATGGTGATGCCGCGCTCCTGCTCTTGCACCATCCAGTCCATCGTGGCCGTGCCGTCATGGACCTCGCCGATCTTGTAGAGCTTGCCCGTGTAGTACAGGATTCGCTCCGTGATCGTGGTCTTGCCGGCATCGATGTGCGCGCAGATCCCGATGTTCCTCAGGATCGACAGGTCCACCGGCTCCACCACGGGA
>VFMC01000472.1 GCA_006515795.1 Acidimicrobiaceae bacterium
TCACCGTCGACGTCGACCCGGATGCCCCCGCGGACGTCATCGGCGACGAGCCCGTGTGGCACGTCGGCCCGGAGGGCGAGCGGGTGGTCGGTTGGATCACGTCCGGTGGGTACGCCCACTACTCGGCCGTCTCGTTGGCGATGGGCTACATCCCCACCGAACTGGCTGCGCCGACGGATGAGGCCGGTGGCCGATTCGAGATCGAGATCATCGGTCGTCGTCGCCCGGCCAAGTTGCAGCACGGCCCGGTGCTCGACCCGCAGGGGCTGCGCATGCGCGCCTGAAGCCGTCGCGCCGCGCGGTCAGCTCGGCTCAGCGCTGGTAGGCGGACGCTTGCAGGCGGAACAGTTGGGCGTACTGGCCGTCGAGGGCGAGGAGATCTGCGTGGCTGCCCACCTCGACCACGCGGGAGCCGTCCATCACCACGATCAGGTCGGCCATGCGCACGGTCGAGAAGCGGTGCGAGACCAGTACGGTCACGCGACCCGCCGCCGATTCCGAACGAGCAGCCGCGGCGAACCGCTCGAACAGCGCATGCTCGGTCTCGGCGTCGAGCGCGGCTGTCGGCTCGTCGAGGATCAGCAGCAACGGTTCCTCGCGCATGAACCCGCGGGCGAGCGCCAGCTTCTGCCACTGCCCGAAGCTCACCTCGACACCGTCATCCCACGTCGGCCCGAGCTGGGTGTCGAGCCCGTGCGCCAGTTGCTCGACCACGTCGTTCGCGCCGGCTCGATCGACGGCGCACCCGGCCGAATCGCGGTCATCGAGCTTGTGCAGATCGCCGAGCCCGATGGTGTGCTGGGCGCGGAGCTCGAACCGGTAGAAGTCCTGGAACGCGCCGGCAAGATGATCTCGCCACTCTTCGACGGCGATCTCGGCCAAGTCGGTCCCGTCGACGGTGATCCGACCAGAAGTGGGCAAGTACAAGCGCGCCAACAGCTTCACCATCGTCGACTTGCCGGCCCCGTTCTCGCCCACGATCGCCACGACGGCGCCCGCCGGCAGCAGCAGGTCGACGTCGTCGAGCACCAGGCGATCGCCGCCCGGGTACCGGAACGACACCTTTTCGAACCGAATGCCATCGTGCAGGCTCGCCGGGGCCGGGGCAGAGGATCGGCAGTCGACCCCCGCCGCGTAGTCCTCGAGCCAAGTCAACCGTCGCGACGAGTCGAGCCAGAAGCCGCGCAGGAACCCGAGCTCCCCGGCGGTCGCGCCGATGTATCCCGCCAGCCGGGTGCCGGCCGCCACCACCAGCACCACCTCGCCGACCGACGCGTCGATCACCGTCGACACGAAGACCACGGCGAGCACGTAACCCGCACCGAACACTGCCCATGCCAGCGAGTGCCAGAGCGCGGTGATGGCCCGTGCCTTCGAGACTGGCGTGTACCACCGCTGCCAAGCGGCTCGCCGTTCCTGCGCGAGCCACTCCCCCGTCCCGGTGACTCGCACCTCCTTGCCCGGTGGCGCCGTGGTGCCGAGCACGAACAGGTGGCGGGCGAGCCGCGTGTTCGAGATGACCGATTCCTCCACCCGACGTTCAACCGTCGGGCGCCAGGTGGAGGTGAAGAAGGCCGGAACC
>VFMC01000473.1 GCA_006515795.1 Acidimicrobiaceae bacterium
TTCTCCCCCGCCGCCCCGGTGCCCGGAGAGGTCGTGACCCTCACCGCCCAGTCGACGGGGGCGATGCACGCGAGCGTCCGCTGGCAGCAGCTCTTCGGCCGCCCGATCGCGCTGTCGTCGCAGTCGTCGCCCGTGGCGACCTTCCGAGCACCCGCCGCCGGCCCCATCGGAATCGAGGTGGCCAGCGGCGACTTCACAGGCGCGCGAGCGTTCGCCCAGACGACGCTCCTGGTCGTCGAGGGCCCGGTCGCTCCGGTCGCACGGGTGACGCTCTTCGGCGCCCAGAGCGGGCCGTCCCAGGTCGTCAGACTCGACGGCTCCGCCAGCTCCGGTTGGGGGTTGACCTATGCCTGGTCGCTCGCCGACTCGCCGGCGACGGCCGCCGCGCTCTCCTCGGCCGGCTCCGCGGCGTACTATCGGGCCTCCGTCCCCGGAAGCTACGTGTTCCGGCTGACAGTCACCGACTCGCTGGGCCGCAGCGCCGGGGCGACCGCCTCCATCGCGATCGTCGCCAGCCCGCCGGTGGCCCGCATCCTCTCGCCGTCTTCGGTGGTTCTGCGCGATGCGACGGGCCACGTGCCCGACCGGGTGACGACCGACACCCTCTGGCTCGACGGCTCGGGCAGCTTCGACCCGGCCGGCGCCGGCGCCGTGTCGTACTCGTGGACTCTGATCTCGACGCCACCGCAGAGTTCGGTCACGGCGGCCTTCCCGGGCCTCGCCCGGACCGGCCACATCCTTCGAGTCCCTTTGAACACCACGCCGAGCGGAGGCCGTCTCCCGGACGCCGGCAGCTACACCTTCGCGTTGACGGTTACCGGCGCCGGCGGCTCGGCCTCGACCCGGGCCGAGGTCGCGGTCGTCGACCCGAACAACCTGGTCGCCAGGTCCGATGCGGGGCCGGACCGCTCGGTGTTCCTTACTGTCGTCCAGAGTGCCCCGCTGAGGCTCGCCCCGACGGTGCCCGACCCTCGTCTCAGGCCTCCGGGCAACCTGCGCCCCTACGTCACCCTGGACGGGAGGGCGAGCGGCCGCATCGGACAGGGCCCGCTCGCCTACGCGTGGTCGGTGCTCGCGGCGCCGGCCGGCGCCGGCCTGCTGCTGAGCGACGAGGCCACGCCGCTCGCGACCTTCGCCACCGACCTGCCGGGCGACTACTCGTTCGGGCTGGTCGTCAACGACGGTTTGACCACGAGCGCGACCGACGTGACGACACTTCACGTTGAAGTTATCGGGCTCAACGCGCCGCCCGTCGCCGAGGCGCTGGCCCGCGAGGCCGTCTCGGGACGGCAGCCGCTGCCCGGCCGGCCGCTGGTGGTGGTCGCCGGCACCGACCTGGTCGAGCTGGACGCGACCCGCTCAACCGACCGCGACGATCCGCCTCCGCTGACCTACCGGTGGACCCAGACGGCCGGGCAGCCGGTCGAACTGCTGCCGTCGTCGAGTTCGCCCACGCTGCAGTTCGTGCCGCCCGCGGCCGACAGCTATGCCTTCCGGCTGGTCGTGCGCGACGCGCGAGGCGCCACCGGCAGCCCCGCCACGGTCCAGGTCGACGCGCAGCCGGCCGGACGTTCGCCCTTCGGCCGCAGGTGCGACCCCACTCGCTTCGGGTCGTGACGCCGACGACGGTGACGCTCTCGGCGCTGCCGGCCTCGACTGATGCGCCTCGGGCGCAGTTCGTCTGGCGGCAGCTCGAGGGACCGCCGGTGCTTCTGGTTTCGGCCGAAGGTCTCGCGGGCGCCGTGAGCACGGTCGAGTTCAGACCCACCACGCCGCGCGCCTACCTGTTCGAGGCCGAGGGTAGGGTGCTCGACGCCGCGGGCGCATTCGAGGGCGTGACGGTCCGGCGCCGGGTGCGGGTGCTGGCCGACGGCCCTGG
>VFMC01000474.1 GCA_006515795.1 Acidimicrobiaceae bacterium
GCAATGCGGCGCCGACCGTGAGCGGGAGCGCGTCGTCGGCAAGCCGGGGCGGGATCCGGGCCCACGCGCTGTCATCGAGCAGCGGTGGGACGAACCGCGGTACGACGAAGGCGAAGACCACGAGCATCGCCGCAAGGCCGACGAGACCGATGCCGAGCGTGCGCACGAGTGCCGCCCTCTCGGGGTGCGCCACGAAGCACAACGCGAAGAACACGACGGCGACGATGGCGCTGATCGGCACCAACCAGCGCAGCACGTCGTCGGCCACTGCGAGCGCGCCGACGCGTGGCACCGGCAAAGTGACGGCCGGCAGCACCGCGGCGCGTTCGTCGCGGACCACCTCGACCAACTGGGCGGGGGTGATCTGCACCGGGTCGTCGGAACGGCCGATGAGGCGCTCGTGCGCGTCGCGCAGGATCACCGCCAACAACTCGGCTCCCGGTTTCGTGCCGGCCACGAAGCTGACGTTCTCGCGCACCTGAGCGGCGGCGAGGGTGTCGCCGGGGTACATCTGCGACGCGGTGGCGTTCGAGATGACCTTCACCAACTCGTCGTGGATGGCCGTGTCGCCGAGCACCACATCCGAAGCCCGCGCAGTGGCCTCGGGGTCGAACGCGGTGCGTTGCAACATGAACCCGCTGATCGCCACACACGAGAAGGCGAAGGCGATTCCGAACAACAGACCAGCGAGGGAGCGACGCACGGCGCCCATTGTGGCCGATCCGACGCGCAGCTCCACACGCGGCGGTCAGCGGTGGTGGTTGGGGTGGCCGGCCGCGGTGGTCGCGGTGGTTGCGGCCGTATCGTTGAGACGGTGCACAGGCGCCGGCAGACGTTCCCGCGGATGATGATGCGGGCCATGCGCCTGCGCTGCCCGTGGTGCGCGAGTCGGCTGACGTTCCTGCGCGGGTGGTTCCGGCGCCACGAGCGCTGTCGTACGTGCGGGCTGCGGTGGCACCGCGAGGTCGGCTTCGAGCTCGGCGCGGTCACGATGAACACGGTGGTCACCTTCGGTGCCCTCACGTTGTTGATGGCGATCGGCTTCGTGGCCACAGCGCCCGACATCCCGGTGTTGCCGTTCGTGCTCGGTCTCGCAGTGGCGGCAGTGCTGGTGCCGATCGCGATGTATCCCTTCACATACACGATGTGGTTGGCGTTCGATCTGGCGGTGCATCCGCCCGAACAAGCCGAGCTCGATGCGGCGAGGTCGGCTGTCGTTCACTGACGGCGGAGCCGGCCCACGTAGGCCTCGGCAGCAGCTCGACCCTCGGGGTCACGCAGACCGGCACCCAGCCCGTCGGCGTCGGCCCAGCTCCGGCCGGTGCCGACCATCGATTCGGTTACCGCGTTGACATGCGCCTTGGTCTCGAGCAGGGCGAGCTTGGCCTTGCCGACGAGCTGTTGGACTAGCGACTCGACGTCGTCGTCGAGACGATCGTCGTCGACGACACGGTTGAGGAAGCCGGCATGGAACGCTTCCTCAGCATCGAACGGTCTACACGTCATCACCAGTTCCTTGGTGAGCGCCGGCCCGATCTCGCGCACGAGCCGGGGGATGCCACCCCAGGCGAGTGGGATCCGTGGATGCGGGCCACGGTGACGGCGCGCATCTCGTCGAGCGCCCGCGCCATTCGCCAACCCTGCTCGCGGTCCTCGTGTGCTGCCGAGCTCGTGAACGCGGCGAGGTCTGCTCCTGCCGAAAAGGCGCGACCAGCGCCCGACACGACCACCACCTTCAGGTCATGGTGCTCGTCGAACCATCGGGCCGCCCGCTCGATCTCGGTGAGCGTTCGGGTGCTGAGCGGGTTGAGCTTGTGGGGGAGGTCGAGGCGGAGCGTGCCGCGGTTTCCATCGACACCGACGGCGATGGTGTCGAACGAGGGAACGTCCATGGGCGCGGACCCTATTCGCGGAGCTCCGCATGAATCTGCTCGAGATGCTTGATCGAACGGTTGTTCGTAA
>VFMC01000077.1 GCA_006515795.1 Acidimicrobiaceae bacterium
CCTTCCGAGAGATCGATTGCGCCGAGCGGCAGCCACCGATCACACCGCGGAGTGAGCACGAGGCTGGATTCGAGCTCGATCACGACGGGCGCCGGGTACGGCTTGCCGAGGGTGTGTCGATCGACCTCGGGGGCATCGGCAAGGGGCTCGGCGCCGACATGGTCGCTGCCGAGCTGATCAGCGCCGGCGCCCGTGGCGTGTACGCCTGCCTCGGCGGAGACATCCACGTGGCCGGCGACACACCGCCAGGGGGATGGGATGTGCCCCTGCTGCATCCGGTCACGGGCGAGACGTTCGCTCAACATCGCCTCGCCGGCGGCGGGCTCGTGATGAGCACGGTGGCGATTCGCCGGTGGGACTGTGGCGGTGTACCGGCCCATCACATCATCGATCCCCGTGGGCGCCGGCACTCACCGACGTGGTGGCCGTAGCGGTGGCGGCACGAAGCTCGGCGCGGGCAGAGGCGCTCGCCAAGGCCGCAATCGTTGCCGGTAGCCGAGCAGGGCGGGCCATGCTCGAGCGAGCCGCTGTCAAGTCGTGGATCGTGCTTGCCGATGATGTCCTGACGGTGGATGCAGTTCACGCGGAGGCGATCTGATGTTGGCAGTGACGGAGAAGTTGGCGTGGTACGTCGCCAGATCGAGCGGGATCATCGCCTGGGCGGTCGTCACCGCGAGCATCTTGTGGGGCCTCACGCTGTCGAGTCGGCTGGTCCGGCGCCGCGGCATCCCCGCCTGGCTGCTCGATCTCCACCGATACCTCGGCACGCTGTCGATCGTGTTCACGGTCATCCACATGCTCGCCCTGGTCGCCGACAACTGGGTCTACTTCGGCTGGCGCGAGCTGTTCATCCCGATGGCCACCGACTGGCATCCAGGGGCCACTGCCTGGGGCATCGCCGCGTTCTACCTGATGCTCGCGATCCAGATCACGTCGTGGATGATGCGCCGGCTACCGAGGCGGATTTGGCACGCGATCCACCTTCTCAGCTTCCCCCTGTTCATCGGTGCCACGATCCACGGTTTCCAAGCCGGCGCCGACAGGTCGAACCGGCTCATGCAGTGGGCCGCGTTCGTGGGTGTCACCATGGTGATCACGATCGTGATCTTCCGGTTGCTCACGTTCAAGCCACGTCGGAAGCGTCCATCGCAGGGCTCGGCCTCACGCACCGCCGCGCCGCGGGCGGCCGCATCGGTAGATTCTCACAGCGATGGGATGGCAACGACATCTAGGTGACGCGTGGCGGCGGTCGGGTTCGATGCTGTGCGTCGGGCTCGATCCCGATCCGAGCCGCCTGCCATCGCCATTCGACGGTGTGCCCGATGCGACCGAACGGTTCTGCCGCGAGATCGTCGACGCGACGGCCGATGTGGTGTGCGCGTTCAAACCGCAGATCGCCTACTTCGCCTCGCATGGCGCCGAGGCCCAACTCGAACGGCTCTGCCGATACATCCGCGAGACGTACCCCGATGTGCTGCTCATCCTCGATGCCAAGCGTGGCGACATCGGCCCGACCGCCGAGCACTACGCACGGGAGGCGTTCGGGCGCTATGGGGCCCACGTCGTGACGGTGAGCCCGTACCTCGGCGGCGATTCGGTCGAGCCGTTCCTCCGGCGCGAGGGGCACGGAGTGTTCGTGCTGTGCCGTACGTCGAACCCGGGCAGCGGCGACTTCCAGTCGTTGCGGGTCGACGGCGAGCCCCTGTACCAACGTGTGGCGCGCACGGTGGCCGGCGACTGGTCGAAACGCGGTGAGTGCGGCCTGGTGGTGGGCGCGACTTATCCGGAAGAGCTGCGGACGGTGCGCGCCCTGGTGGGCGACATGCCGCTGCTGATCCCTGGCGTTGGTGCCCAGGGCGGCGATGTGGCTGCGACCGTTGCTGCAGGCGTCGACTCGGCCGGGCTCGGCATGGTGATCAACTCGTCGCGGGCGGTGCTCTACGCATCATCGGGAGCGGATTTCGCCGACGCCGCCCGCACCGTGGCGTTGGCCACCCGCAACGAGATAGCCGCCGGCGCGGCGAACGTCGCCTGACCCGCCGCGTCTCGAGCGAGGCGTCCGCCCTGTCAAGACCAGCCGTCGAGATCAGCCGGTCAGGGAGATGACCGAGATGATCCCGGGCGCGTGGCGGAGGGCGTCGATGACGTCGTCGGGCACCACGGCCGTCGGCGCGATGAGCATCACCGCCGTGCCGGGCTCGGCGGCCCTGCCCACGTCCATGTCGGCGATGTTGACGCCGGCGTTGCCGAGCAGCGTGCCTACCGTGCCGATCACCCCCGGACGATCGTCGTTGGTCACCATCAACATGTTCGCGGCCGGTGGAAGGTCGAACACGTGCTCGTCGATGAGCACTATGCGCTGCTCGCCTCGACGACCGACGATGGCGCCCGACATCGAGTGGCCGGCACCACTGACGGTGATCAGGTTGACGAAGTCGACCGCCGTGGCGCAGTTCGTCTCGCGCACCTCGACCCCGTGGTCCTTCGCCAGTTGCGGTGCGTTCACGTAGGTGACCGGCTCGTCGCTGACGAGGCCGAAGAAGCCCTTCAGCGCGGCGAGGGTGACGATGCGCGTGTCGTAGCCGGCGATCTCCCCATCGCAGCACACCTCGAGCGTGGGCGGGGCGACGCCGAGCATCGACGCGAACACCCGGCCGAGTCGCTCGGCGAGGGGAAGGTACGGCCGCAGCGTCTCATTCGCCTCGGCCGCGTTCACGTTCACGGCGAACGGTACGAAGTCGCCGGAGAGCGCGAGCTGCACCATGTCGGCGATCGTGTCGCCGGCCTTGTCCTGGGCCTCGCGGGTGGAGGCGCCGAGGTGCGGCGTGACGATGACGCTGTCGAGGCCGAACAACGGCGACTCGGTGGTGGGCTCGACGGCGAACACATCGAGTGCCGCGCCGGCGATGATGCCTTCACGGATGGCGTCGGCCAACGCCTGCTCGTCGACGATGCCACCGCGGGCCACGTTGATGACCCGCAACGAGGGCTTCGCCTTCAACAGCAGGTCGCGGTTGATCAGTCCCGTGGTCTCCTTGTTCTTCGGGAGGTGCACGGTGACGAAGTCGGCCTCGGTGATCAGCTGATCGAGCGCCAGGAGCTCGACCCCCATCTGCCTGGCCCGGTCGGCCGACACGAACGGGTCGTAGGCAACGAGCTTCATCCCGAACGCCTTGGCGCGTTCGGCCACGAGCTTGCCGATCCGGCCGAGCCCGACGATGCCGAGCGTCTTGTCGGCCAGCTCCACCCCCTCCCAGCGCGACCGCTCCCACCGCCCGGCCGTGAGCGCGGCGTGGGCCTGGGGCACGTTTCGGGCCTGGGCGAGCAGCAGCGCCATCGTGTGCTCGGCGGCAGACACGACGTTGCTCTGCGGCGCGTTCACCACCATCACTCCACGCCGCGTCGCCGCCTCGACATCGACGTTGTCGAGACCGATGCCGGCACGACCCACCACCAGCAGGTCGCCGGCCACCTCGAGCAGCTCGGCGGTGACCTGCGTGGCCGAGCGGATGATCAGTGCGTGGGCGCCGACAACAGCGGTCGTCAGCTGCGACAGGTCGAGCTCGACGTCCACCTGGTGCCCCGCGGCCCGAAGGCGGTCGAGGCCGCCCTCGGCGACCATCTCAGTGACGAGGATTCGTGCCATCGCGGTCCATCGTTACCCGGTGGGGCCGGTCTTGGAAACGGCATGAACAAACTGTTCACAATTCGACCGCGTAGCCTCCCCGAGGTGGGAGAACGAGTGATCGACATCGAGCGATGGTTCGTTCGCCGTGGCGTGCCCCACTTCATCGACGACTACGCGGCCACCACCGACATCTGGACGCGCAGCGTGCCGATGCTGGTGGTCGCCTACGTGGCGGGCGGGTTCAACGCCTTGAACCTGTACGACTGGACGTGGCAGCGGAACGTCCTCGCCGGGATCGTCGTGGTCGCCGTGCTCTGCATCGGCTGGATGGTCACCAACCGCGCTCGGGGCAGGCGACCGTTCGCCAAACCCGATGTCGTCGGCGCGCCCGAGCTGGCCGCCTTCATCATCGGACCGGCCCTTCCCTCGGCGCTGTTCACCCAGTGGGGCGACGCCGTACAGGCGGTGGTCGAAGGTCTGGCACTGCTGGTGGCCATCTACCTGTTGACCAGCTATGCGGTACTCGCGCTGCTGCTGTGGGCGGTTCGTCGAAGCGCGGCCCAACTCGCCAGCCTCGCCGGCCTGGTGGTGCGGGCACTACCGCTGCTGCTGCTGTTCACGACCTTCCTGTTCATCAATGCCGAGGTGTGGCAGGTTGCGGGAACGCTCACCGGTGTGCCCTACCTGGCCACGCTCACCATCTTTTTCCTGCTCGGTTCGGTGTTCGTGCTGTCTCGTGTGCCGGGCATCATGCGCGGCCTGGGCACGTTCACCGACTGGGGCGAGGTGCACACCGCGCTGCTGTCGACCCCGGCCGAAGGACTCGACACACCCCGCACCGGACCGGTGCATGCGGCGCCGCTCACCGCTCGCCAGAAGCTCAACGTCGGACTCGTCACGGTGTTCAGCCAGTCGCTGCAGATCACGTTCGTGGCGCTGCTGCTCACCATGTTCTTCGCGCTGTTCGGCTTCCTCGCCGTCCCCGAGGCCACGACCCAGGGGTGGACCGGCCTCGACTCCGTGAACGTGATCGCCACCTGGCAGATCAGCGGCCGCGACCTCGTCGTCACCGAGCCGCTGCTGCGGGTCGCAGGATTCCTCGGGGCCTTCACCGGGATGTACTTCACCGTGGTGCTGTCGACCGACGCCACCTACCGCGACGAGTTCGCCGAGGACGTCGCGCCGCAGATCCGTCAAGCGCTCGCGGTTCGCGTCGCCTACCTGCACCATCGAGTCGGCACCGGCCCGCAGTAGCCACTAGGTTGCCGATCGACGTTCCCGCCCCGTGGCTCGTCCGGTTGCCCGTCCCGTGGCCGTCCCGTGGCCCGTCCCGTGGAGGATTGCATGTCTCACTCGTTCCTGTCCCAGCCGTGGATGGATGCCGCTCGCGAGATCCGCGAGAAGTACGCCGACCAGGCCACCAAGGTCACCACCAGCATCCGCATGAACCAGGTGATCACCGCTGTCCCGGAAGGCGTCACCGGTGACGATGTGATCAAGGTCTACATGGACACGTCGTCGGGCGACGTCGTGATGGAACTGGGCGAGCTCGAGGGTGCCGATCTCACGGTGACCACCGACTACGACACCGCCCGCAAGCTGTTCGTCGAGCAGGACCAGGCCGCCGGCATGCAAGCGTTCATGGCCGGCAAGATCAAAGTGCAGGGCGACATGATGAAGATGATGGCGATGCAGACCTCGATGCCCCAAGACGAGATCGCCAAGACCATCGCCGCCGAGATCAAGGCGATCACGTCGTAGGCGGCAGCCTCACAGTGGTCGTGCCAATGGGGCCAACGCCTGGGCGAGCTCGGCCACGGTCCACCTGCAATCGCGGTCGACACCCTCGCCTCTGGTCCAGCTCTCCACGACGGTGACGTTGCCACCCTGCACGAGAAAGGTCTCGCCGGTGAACGCGCACCCGGCGGTCGCGAGGTAGGCCACGAGTGGCGAGACGTTCGCCGGATCCCACTGATCGAAAGTGTTCTCCGGCGGCCGCATGATGTCTTCCAGGCCGGGTGTGGCCAGCGTGAGGCGCGTCCGCGCTCCCGGGGCGATGGTGTTGCTCTTCACTCCGTAGCGCACGAGCTCCTTCGCCGCGATCTGGCTCAGCGTGGCGATGCCGGTCTTGGCAGCGCCGTAGTTGGCCTGCCCCGGATTGGCGAACAACCCCGAGGTGGACGAGGTGTGCACCAGGTTGCGGGGCTTGTGGATGCCCGCCTTGTGCTGCTCACGCCAGTACGACGCGGCCCATCGGGTGGGCGCGAAGTGGCCCTTGAGGTGCACCGCGATGACAGCGTCCCACTCGTCCTCGGTCATGTTGACGATCACCCGGTCGCGTAGGATGCCGGCGTTGTTGACGAGGATGTCGAGGTCGCCGAAGGTCTCGATCGCGGCGTTGATCATGCGCTGCGCTCCCTCCCAGTCGGCGACGTTCTCACCGTCGACGACCGCCTCGCCCCCTGCAGCAACGATCTCGTCGACGACCTGCTGGGCCGGCGAGATGTCGGCACCCGACCCGTCGTTGGTCGCACCCAAGTCGTTCACGACCACCTTCGCGCCCTCGGCCGCGAACAGCAACGCATGCTCGCGGCCGATCCCGCGGCCTGCCCCGGTGATGATCGCTACCCGACCCTCGAGTGAACCCATTGTCGACCCCCGTTCTGTGCTGCCCGAACGCTAGTCAGCGCGCCCAGTGGCGAACCCCATCGAGCCAGGCCCAGCCGGGCTCAGGGGCTGGGCGTCGGCGCAAGCTGCAAGGTGAGGTCGACCACGGTGCCGCGAGGCAGTTGGGTGTCGGCGGCGAGCGCCACACCGTTGGCCTCGGCCAGCACGATGATGCCGGTCGGGTCGCCCTTCACGGTGCCGACGACGAGCCCGGCGGCAACCAGCGCATCGGTGGCCTGTTGCAGGTTGAAGTCGGCCAGGGCGGGGATGGCAACCAGATCGGGGCCCTTCGAGACAACGATCGTGATCGGCGCATCACGTGGCACCGACGCCCCCGGTGGCGGATCCTGGCGCATCACGGCTCCTGGCGCCTGATCGCTGAACTCGTCGGGTGCCTGCACCACGGTGAGCGCCAGCGCCTGGAGCTGGGCGGTGGCGTCGATGAGCGAGAAGCCGGTGAGATCGGGGACGACACGGGGCTCCGGGCCTGCCGACACCGACACGACGATCGTCGTGTCGGGCAACACCGTGTCTCCCGCCACGAGCGAAGGCTGATCGGGCACCGACCACGCCAGGATGATGCCTGTCGCAACGTCTTCGCTGAACGGCTGATCGCGGAGTTGGAGGTCGAGGCCGAGCGCGACCAGAGCGGCCGTCGCCTGTTCGACCGTCAGCCCGACGAGTTCCGGCAACACGCGCGGTGCGGGTCCGGTGCTGACGGTGATGGTGAAGGCGTCGCCCTCGCCCAGGGAGGAGTCAGCGGCTGGTTCGGTGCGGATGACGAAACCGGATTCGACATCGTCGCTGGCCTCGCGGGCGACCACGACGTCCCACCCGAACTCGCTCACCATGTTGAGC
>VFMC01000475.1 GCA_006515795.1 Acidimicrobiaceae bacterium
CTTGCCGGCCATCAGATCGTCGGGGGTGAGCACCTCGGCCGTCGCATCGATCGGCGGCGGACGGGTGTGCCACCTGCCGACCCCGTCACGCCGCCACGTGCTGCCGGTGGCGACGGCGACGTGGTCGAAGCCGTACGACAGCACCTCCGCGGCGGTCATCGGGCTCTCGAAGTAGTGCTCGACGTTGTCGAGCTGACGCAACTGGGATTCGCGGTAGTCGACCACGCGGATCCATGCGGCCAGCCCTGGCAGCCGCGCCTCGCGGGCAACTCGACCACCGAGCTGCCGGCCCGCCTCGACCAGCACGACGCGATAGCCGCGCTTGCCGAGCGCCTGTGCGGCCTCGAGCCCCGCGGGCCCGGCACCGACCACCAGCACCTTGGCGTCGGAACCCTTGGGGCGCATCCGCTCCGGATGCCAGCCGCGTCGCCACTCCTCACCCATCGACGGGTTCTGGGTGCAGCGGATCGGCGACTGGGTGAAGTCACCCGAGACGCAGATGTTGCAACCGATGCACTCGCGGATGTCGTCGAGACGACCATCTCGGATCTTGTTCGGCAGGAACGGGTCGGCGATCGACGGCCGCGCCGCGCCGATGAAATCGAGCACCCCCTGGCGGATCATCCTCACCATCGTGTCCGGCGAGGTGAACCGGCCGACGCCGACGACCGGCTTGGTCGTGAGCTGCTTGAGTCCGCGGACGTACTCCTCCTGCGACGCCTCCGGCCCGAACCGCGAAGTGATCGAGTCGTCCTCCCACGAGCCGAGGACGAAGTCCCAGAGGTCGGGCAGCTCGGAGAGCTGGCCGATCACCTCGACGATCTCGCGGCGGTCGATCCCCGCCGAGCCGAGCATCTCGTCGACAGAGATGCGGCAGGCGACGGCCGCCCTGCCGTCGACCTCCTCGATCGTGTCTTCGAGGATCTCGCGCAGCAGGCGCGCCCGGTTGGTCGTGCTACCGCCGTACTCGTCGGTGCGGTCGTTGTATCGCGGCGACAGGAAGTGCTGGATGCCACCGAAGGCGTGCCCGGCGTACACGTAGACCAGGTCGAACCCGGCGCGCAGCGACCGTGCTACGGCCTGGCGGTGCCAGCGGCGCAGGTCGGCGATGTCGCCCTTGGTCATCGCCCGCGCCTGCACCGGGTCGTAGGTGAACGTCGCCACCGGCAGGTGCGCCGGGCCCATCGGGGCGACCCGGCTGTAGAGGTTGGGTCCGTTCATCCCGTTGTAGCAGAGCTCGATGCCGGCCAATGCGCCGTGGTCGTGCACCCGCTCGGCAACCAGCGCAAGCGCCGGGATGTCGACGTCGTCCCACAACCGGGCCTCGAGGAACGGGGTGATCTCCGACGAGTGGTGGATCTCGGCCTGCTCGGTGCAGACCATCGCCCAACCCCCCTCGGCCTTCATCGCCCGCATCTCCGCCTGGGCACTCACGTCGCGGTAGCCCATCCCGCTGCACTGCGGCACCTGGAAGAACCGGTTGCGGGCCGTGAGCGGCCCGATCCGTACCGGCTCGAAGAGCACGTCGTAGCGCGGGTCACGCATCGTTGGAACCTCCGTCTCCCCGTACA
>VFMC01000078.1:0-2666 GCA_006515795.1 Acidimicrobiaceae bacterium
TCCCGCTCACCGACGGGCGGCGACGCGGCGGCGAGCGGTTCGGCGACGGCCGGCGGTTCGTCTTCTCGGGCCCGCGGATCCACGAATACCTGCAGGAGATGCACCGCGAGGTGTTCGCCGGACGAACCGGACAACTGCTCGCGGTCGGCGAGATGCCGGGGTGCACGCTCGAGGATGCCTGCCTGTACACCGACCCGGCCCGCGGCGAGCTCGACATGGTGTTCCAGTTCGAACACGTCACCATCGACCACCGCGGCTCGAAGTGGGACCTCGTACCGTTCGATCTACGCCTGCTCAAGGCGTCGCTGGGGAGGTGGCAGGTGGGGCTCGCCGACAACGGCTGGAACAGCCTCTATTGGAGCAACCACGACCAACCGCGCGTCGTGTCACGATTCGGCGATGACGGCGAGCACCGCACCGCCGCGGCGAAGATGCTGGCCACCGTGTTGCACCTGCACCGCGGCACGCCATACGTGTACCAGGGCGAGGAACTGGGCATGGCCAACGTTGCGTTCAGCACGATCAGCGACTTCCGCGACATCGAGAGCCTCAACCACTACGCCGCGGCCACCTCTGCCGGCGAGCACCCCGAACGCGTGCTCGCCGCGATCCGGGCGACCGGGCGCGACAACGCCCGCACGCCGATGCAGTGGGATGCCACCGCCAACGCCGGCTTCACCACCGGCGAACCATGGATCGCGGTCAACCCTGATCACGTCACGGTCAACGCCGCGGCCCAGCTCGTCGATCGCGAATCGATCTTCCACCACTACCGGCGCCTCATCGAGCTGCGCCACACCGACCCGGTCGTCGCCGAAGGCGACTTCACGATGCTGCTCCCCGACCACCCGCGCGTTTACGCGTTCACGCGCCGCCACGACGACGTGGAGCTGCTCGTGCTCGGCAACTTCGGCCCCGACGAGATGGTCGTCGACCTCCCCGAGGCTGCTGCGTGGGCCGATGCCGAGCTGGTCATCCGCTCCGGTGGTAGAGCCACGAACTGCTCGGCGCCGCTGGCGCTCGGTTGCTGGGAGGCGATGGTGCTGCGCCGGCGAAGCCGACCATGACGGCAGCCCCGACCCGCTCGATCCGGTCGACCCCGGCGATCTAGTCGACCCCGTCGTCGGGTCTGGCCTGGGCGTTGCGCCACACCGGCTGGCGCACCGGTTCGAACGATGCGGCGACGCGCGCCCCGTCGATGGCCGCGAACGCCGGCGGCGCCCACCAGGCTGCCCCGGCGGTGGCCGCCGGGAGTGCATCGCGGGCGAACCATCCGACACCGGTCGTCTCCAACGGATGAGCACGGAGCGCTCCACCCGTCGCCCGGCAGTGGAACAGCAACATGTACATGCCGAACCGGGTGAACCCCATCCGCTGACCATCGACCACCGACAGCAGCTGCACCGGCTCGCACTCGACGCCCGTCTCCTCGAACACCTCCTTCACCGCCACCTCCGCCGGCGAGTAGCCCACATCGGCCCAGCCCGTCGGATACAGCCAGATCCCACTGTCGGCGCGCTGCACGAGCAGCACCTCGCCCGCTTCGTTGCCGACGACGACGCCGATGGCCACCTTCGGGGTGACGTACCCGGGCACACCTTCACCCACCGTCTCGAGCCACTCCTGCACGAAGTGGTCCTGCTCGCGGCGCACCTCGAGCGCGTCGTCGGCGGCAGCTTTGATGTCGGAGGCGACGTGCAGGATCTCCTCGAACCGCTCACGCTCGTACAGGCTCTGGGTGAACCCGAGTCCGGTGCGGGCGATGGCCGACAGCGTCTCACTCCACCGCACCAGATCGCGGGTGAAGTCCGGCGGCCCGACATCGGTCACGCGCTCGACCCTACGGCATGCAACAGCGCCCGCTCCACCTCGCCGCGGTGCCGCTCCTCGAGCAACCTGGTGCCTTGTCGGGTGCGCACGTAGAACGTGTCGATCGCCTGCGGACCGTACGACTGCACGGTGGCATGGCGCACGTCGAGCCCCAGCTCGGCCAGCGCCGCGGTGAGCCGATGCAGCAGGCCGAGGGTGTCGGGGGCGCGCACCTCGATGACCGTCGAGTTGCCGCTGGCGTGATGATCGAACAGCACTGCGACTTCCGGTTTCGCGGCAGCGGTCCGACGTTGCCGACGATAGGTGCGGGCCCGATCGGCCAGACGCGCCGAGAGGGCGAGCTCGGCCGAGAGCGCCCGGCGGACATCCAGTTCGACGGCATCACGATCGATGCCGCGCTGCGGTACGAGGAAGCGAAATGCGGATGCAGCCATGCCTTGCTCATCGCTGTGCGCCTGCGCCGAGAGCACATCGAGATCGTGAAGGGCGAGTGCGCCGGCCACACGGCTGAGCGTGCCGGGAACGTCGGGACTCACCGCGATCAACTGGTCGCCGTCGTAACCGACCCACAGCTCGCCGTCTCCCATCCGCGCCAGGACGTCGGCGGTCGGGAACAGCCGCCACGTCACCTCGTGCACATCACCGCCGCCGAGCACGTGGCCGACGCGCTCCACCAGATCGCCCACCAGATCTGCCTTCCACGAGCTCCACGCTGTGGGCCCGGTCGCCAGCGAATCGGCCTCGGTGAGCGCCGCCAGCAACTCGAGCGTGGTGAGATCGCCGACCGCCGCGGCCACAGCCGCGATCGTGGCCGGATCGGCCAGGTCGCGGCGGGG
>VFMC01000078.1:2675-14289 GCA_006515795.1 Acidimicrobiaceae bacterium
CACCTCGGGCAGCAGCAGGTGATGGCGCACCATCGTGGCCAACATCGCTACATCACCGGCGGCGATGCCGAGTCGCGGGCCGATCACTTCCACGAGATCGACCCCGACGTCGGAGTGATCTCCCGCGTACCCCTTCCCGAGATCGTGGAACAGCGCGCCGAGCAGCAGCAGATCGGCGCGATGCACCCGGTCGGCGATCGCCGCGGCCTCCGCTACCGCTTCCCACGAGTGTCGATCGACGGTGAACCGGTGATACGCGTTTCGTTGCGGACGGGCCCGCACCGGCTGCCACTCGGGCAGCAGCGCGACCAGCAGGCCGGCATGATCGAGTGACTCCCACACCGGGATCGCCCGCTCGCCCTCGAGCATGAACGACACGAACTCGTCGACCGCGCCGGCGGGCCAGGGACCCGTCCACGCAACGACCTCGGCGCGCAAACGAGCGAGGGTGGCGCGGGCGATCGGCCGTTGGCAACGAGCCGAAGCGGCAGCCACCCGAAGCAGCAGCGTCGGGTCGGCCGTCACCGATGCCGAGTCGCCGAGGTGCACCTCGCCGGCCTCGAGAACGATGCCGGGCGCCAGCCGTGTCGGCGCCGGCCAGTCGGTGGCAAGGGAGCGGTCGTATGCGGCCCAGCGCGAATCGAGCACCCACGCCAGCTCACGTGCCGCGGACGCCAACCCGGTCATCATCGTGGTCGCCGATTCGAACCGGGCGACCTCGGCCACCGCGTCCTGGTCCTCGAGGCGCACCACGTCGCCGGCACGCTGGGTGACACGGTGCAGCGCGACGCGAACGTCGAGCAGCATCCGCTCGGCCGCCGCGACGGCACCCGAGTCGTCGGCGAGGAGCTCGAGTCCGGCCAACCCCAGCCATCCCGCGGTGTGCACGTCGCGCAGCCCACCGCGCCCCTGCTTCAGGTCGGGTTCGAGCATGAACGCGACTTCACCGGACGAGGTGTGCCGGGCTTCGCCACGGGCTCGCAGCACGGCCAACCACTCCGCCCGTTGCTTGTTCCACGCGGCCACCGCGTGGCGATGGAGATCGAGGCCGACCTCGGCGTTGCCGGCGAGGGCGCGCACCGTCAAGAGTGACGTCATCGTGTCGAGGTCGTCGTCGGATGGCGCCGCTCTCCAGTTGCTGCGCCGCACGGCGTGCCCGAGGCGCAGACCGGTGTCCCAGATCGGATACCACAATCGTCGGAGCACCTCGTCATCGGGTCCGGCGCGTCCGCCGTGGACGAGGACCACGTCGAGATCGCTGTTCGGTGCCAGGACCCCGCGTCCGTAGCCACCTACGGCGAGCAGGCAGAGGTCGCCGGGCTCGGCACCGACCACCTCCTCGAACAGCTGCGCCAGCCATTGGTCGACCAGCCCGGTCCACGCCTGGCACCACGCAGCGCCGGTGAGCGAACCGTCGGCGAGCAACGCGGTCCGCTGACTGAGGATCATGGTCGCCATCTTGCACGCAGCGATGCGCCCGCGGCCACATCCCTACACTGACCGGGTGCGTCACCTCGGAGTCCCAGCATCGATCCTCGCCTGCTGCACGCTCGCGCTGGCGTGCTCCCCGTCGCCGGAGTCGGCGGCACCCACCACGTCGATCCCGGTGCTCCCCGAGCCCCGCGACGACGGGCGGCTCGTGATCGGTCTCCTGCTCCCGGCGAGCGGCGCCGGCGCCGAGATCGGTGGCTCGATGCGCAACGGCGCCGAGCTGGCGATCGACGAGATCAACCAGGCAGGCGGCGTGAACCGTGCACCGGTGGTAACCGTGACCGCCGACGAGGGCGACACGCCCGTCACCGCCTCGCGCTCGATCACCGAACTGCTCGACCGCGATGTCGATGTCATCATCGGCCCTGCGTCATCACTCATCGCCGCCACCACCCTGCCGCTCACCACGTCGGCGGGAGTGCTGAGCTGCTCGCCGTCGGCCAGCGCGCTCTCGCTCGACACGTTCCCTGACCTTGGGCTGTTCGTCCGCACGATTCCTTCCGACTCGCTGCAGGCCGCGGCGATGGCAAGTCACATGGAAGGCACGGGCTACCGCGAGGCCTCGATCGTTTACATCGGCGACTCGTACGGGCGCGAGTTCGCCGAGGCCGTGTATCAGGAGCTCACCGACCAGAACATCACCGTCGGCGAGTTCATCGCCTTCGACCCGTCCGACGACGAGTACTCCGACGAGGCTGACCGCGCTGTGGCTGCCAGCGCAGTCGCCGTGATCGGCGACAACGAGGCGGGAACGCGAATGGTCGAGGCCCTGTTCGAGGCGGGCAACGACCAGCTCGAGGTGGTCGTCAACGACGCCATGCGCGTTCCCAACTCGGCCAGCACGTACAGCCGCCTCTCCACGGTCGACCGCGAGCACCTGCGCGGAGTCTCCCCGCAGGCCCACATCGGCGATCAAGCATTCGAAACCAGGTATCGGGCCAGGTACCCGGAGTCGCGGGGCCTGTTCGCCGTCAACGCGTACGACTGCGTCAACATCATCGCCCTGGCCGCGAACGCGGTTCCCAGCACCGAAGCCGCCAGGATCGTGCAGCAGATCAGCGCGGTCACCAGCGACGGCACCCAATGCCTGAACTTCGCTTCGTGCGACCTCCTGCGCTCGAACGAGCGCGACATCAACTACGACGGTCCCTCCGGGCAGTTGGACCTCGGCGCCGATGGCGAACCGGCGTTCTCGGCCTTCGATCTGTTCGGCTACGACGACGACGGAGTCGACATCTCGCTGGGCATGGTCACCGGCGGCTGACGAGCTGCAATCGGCACCACCGCTCGCGGGCCTCGGTGTCAGATGGCGCGGACGAGCTCTTCCACCGGCGTGACCATGCCCGTGTAGAAGGCTCCGAACTCGCCGAACAACGCCGAGGCTCGATCGAAGCGCATCGTGTAGACGACGTCTTTCAGATCGTCGGGATGACCGCCGAACAGGGTGACGCCCCATTCGAAATCGTCGAGGCCGGTGGAGCCGGTGACGTACTGGGCGATGCGGCCGGCGAAGGTGCGGCCGCTCTTGCCGTGTTCGGCCATCAGTTCCTTGCGCTCCTCGAACGGCGTGGAGAACCAGTTGGCGTGCGCTTCACGCTTCTTGCTCATCGGGTAGAAGCACCACGCCGGGAAATCGCCCTGTGGTGGGATCGATGGATACAGGCGCGGCTTGGTCATCTCGTCGGGCATGCCTGCCGCGTACTCGCTCACCTCGGTGACGCTTACGTAGCTGTCGACGACATCGAACCCGCCGCGCTGCAGGCCGGTCTGCAACGCCCGCAGCTCGCGCAGGTTGCGGTGCATCGCCATCACCGCGACATCGCACTTGTGACCGAGCACGGCCACGGTGACGACCTGGCACCCGGACGCCTCGGCCTGCTTGACCGCGGCCACGATCGACTCCGGATCGAACCGTGGCGTCGGCTTGCAGAACAGATGGAGCACACCGAACCCGGTGGAAGGGGCCACCGCGTCGGGGGGGAGCGTCGCGTCGTCGGTCATCGGCTCAGGTTACGGGGCCGCGCCGAGGGAACCCCAGCGGGGGTCGTCGGCGATTCGCTCGGGCGAGTACACGTTGAGGCGCTCGCCACGAACGAATCCCACGAGATGCAGCCCGGCACGCCGCGCCGTGAGCACGGCGAGGCTCGTCGGCCCGCTGACTGCCACCAGCATCGAGAAGCCTGCCGCCCACGCCTTCTGCACCAGTTCGAAGCTCGCCCGGCCGCTCACGAACAGCCCGAGCCCGGCGGCGGGCAACGCCCCGTCGAGGAGCATCCTGCCGACCACCTTGTCGACAGCGTTGTGCCGACCGACGTCTTCGCGGGCGAACAGCACTGTGCCGTCGGCTGCGAACGCTGCCGCGGCATGCACCGCTCCCGTGGCGGCGAACAAGCCCTGCGAGCCGAGCACCCGGTCGGGCATCGAGGCCAAGACCGCCACGTCGATGGGGGCCGCGGGGGGCAGCGGCGCCAGGACCGCGCACAGCTCATCGATCGCCTCGTTCCCGCACAGGCCGCAACTCGACGAGGTGTTGCCCAGTCGAGGTGTGGGAACCGGGGCGAATCCACCGGTGTCGACGGTGACCACGTTGAACTCGGTTTCGGCAGCGCCACCGGTGGCGCAGTACCGAACCCCTAGAACAGGCGCTCCGCCGAGGAGGTTGTCGGAGAAGCAGAAGCCGACGGCCAGTTCGTAGTCGTTGCCAGGCGTGCGCATCGTGGTGGCCACGCGAACCCCGTCGAGCTGGATCGTCATCGGTTCCTCGACGATCAACTCGTCGGGCTGGCGTCGCGCTCCGGCCGGTGAGATGCCGGTGACGAGCATCGTGTCGCTCCGGCCGCGCCCGGCCCGTGCTGGTGAATCCACGGAGCCGACGGTACCGGCCGCTGGTGTGCAGCCCATCGTCTCACCGGGAATAGTGTCGGTCCATGCAGCAGAACAACGGACGCATCCTCGCCGCCGAACTGGTGGGCACCTGCGTGCTCGTCCTCGGAGGACCTGGCACCGCGATACTCGCCCCTGGAGTGGGCCTGCTCGGAATCGCTCTGGCCTTCGGTCTCTCGCTGATGATCATGGCCTACGTGATCGGTCCGGTATCGGGCTGCCACATCAACCCGGCGGTCACCCTCGGCCTGTTGATCGCCCGCAAGATCGACGGCGCACACGCAACCTTCGCGGTGATCGGCCAACTCGTCGGCGGCATCGTCGGCGCCACCATCATCTATGGCGTCGCCAACGGGCGCCCCGAGTTCGAGCGAGGGCAGTTCGCCGCCAACCTCTGGTCGGGCGACTACTTCGGGCTCGGCGCCACGATCGTGGTGGAGGTGGTGCTGACCGCGCTCCTCGTCGTGGTGGTGCTCTCCACCACCGGCCGACGATTCGCCACCGGCATGGGCGGCCTCGTGGTCGGGTTCACGCTCACGCTCATCCACCTCATCTCGATCCCCGTCGACAACACCGCCGATCCCGACACCGGGGCGCCCGAACAGCTGTGGGCCTTCATCGTGTTCCCGCTGCTGGGTGCCGTGGTCGGCGTGATCGTCTGGCTGGTCATCGACGACACGAGCGTGGAGGCGACGATGCTCGGCGAGGTTCCGGGCATCGTCGAAGCCCGCGATGCGCTCGACCGGGCGGCCGACGAAGCCGTCGGGTCCGTCGAGGACGCCGTCGACTGAGCAAGCGCTCCTCAGGCGGCGATCAGGGCGAGCAGGTCGGCGCGGTGCTTCGGCCCCAGCGGAGGTGCGGGGGGCCGGTTCTCGCGGTCGTTCCAGGCCGCCAGCACCCTGGCTCCGACATCGGGATCGGTGGCCATCGAATCGGGCGAGTCGAGCAGGTTGAAGGTGCGGAAGAAGGCCCGCAGGACGACGGCGTCGGTGCGCATCGCCGGCAGCAGGCCGTCGCGGAACACCGCCCGCATGAACGTGCGCGGATCGCTGGCGTCGCCGTCGGGGTCGTCCCCCGCCAGCAACGCGGCAGCAACCCGACGTGCTTCGGCGTCTTGTTGCAGGCCGCTGCGATACCACGGGAGGATCTCCGCGCGCAGTGAGGCGTCGTAGGCGAGGAGGATCTCCCGTGGATCTCCGGGGAAGGCTTCGACCGCCCGCGCGATCAGCTGTGCTCCCCAGAACGCCGTCGCGCAACCGCGGCCGTACAGCGGGTTCGTGCAGGCCACCGTGTCGCCGACGGGCACGAAGCCGAGGGCAACCGGTTCGCCGTCGATCACGAAGTCGCGCCACCGGTTGAGCAGGCCGGCCATCAGGTGCACGCCATCGGTGATCGGTTCGGCACGACCGTCGAGCCATGGCGCGGTGGCCACCAGTTGGCGGGCGGCGTCGTCGAAGACCGCCGGGATGGTGAGGATCTTGCGCAACTGATCGTCGTCGACAGGCGTGGCCAGGGTCACCGAGAAGGTGCGGTTGTCGCCGACGAACACCCCGTACTTGAGATAGCCGAGATCGCCGCCGATCGGCCCGGTGCGCGGCGGCGGTTCGGAGCCGGGTCGAAGCCGGTAGAACCGTGAGAAGTAGACGATGCCGGTGTCTTCGGCTTCCTCCGGCACCGCAGGCGCCCCCACCGCGGTCAACCACTCCGGCAACGCACTTCGTCGCCCACCGGCGACCACCGTGAGGTCGGCCGGGTGAGAGGTGCCGTCGGCCAGCCTGACACCGGTGATCCTTGGGCGGCCCGGTGCACCCTCGGCACGCGGACCATCGGCAAGCACACCATCGGCAAGCAGACCGTCGACCGCCATGCCGGTGCGGAAGCACACCCGGCCTTCGGCGAGCGCGGCGCGGCGCAGCACCCACTCGAACGTCGTTCGCCGGCAGGCGAGCATGACGAGGTCGTCGTCGCCGGGTTGCCGCTCGAACCCGGTGATCGTCTCCGGCAGGTCGTCGCCGAAGCGCATCTCGGTTGCGCCCGTCTGGAGCAGCGCGGCGTAGACGTCGGGGTAGTGGTCGCGCAACGTGTTGCGGAGCCGACCGAGGAACGCGTGGCTGTGACGCACCTGAGGTGCGCCCCGACGATCCCAGTCGAACGCCTCGTCGGCGGAGTCGGGCATCGGGGTGTCGTCACGTTCGAACACCTCGATGTCGTGACCTTGACGTGCCAATGCGAGTGCCGAGCTGAGGCCCGCCACCCCTCCTCCGACCACGGCGATGCGCATTCGCGCACACTACGGCGACGGAGCGCCACAGCCTGGATCAGGCCGGGAGCAGCCTGAGATCGAAGTACCGATTGGCGGGAAGGACCAACGCAATGAAGCCGCGTAACGCCGACGGCTCGACATCGGCGAGAACAGACCGCCGCTCGATGAACGCCTCGAGCACCTGCGGATGCGCTGGGGTGCGCGCCAGCAGGTCGGCGATGGTGTCGTTGTCGAACAGGTCGTACTCCTGCTCGGCCGCGGCCAGCGCATCGTCGAACTCGGCGTCCGTCGGCCCGGCGTCACGTAGGGCCGCGAGGTCGTCTTGCACCACCGCAGCCAGGACGTCGAGTTGGTCGGGGTCGCCGGTGATCTGCACCACCGTCTCCACCGTCGGCCTCGGCGCGGTGTAGACGGTGACCTCGCCGTACGGTGAGTACGAGGCCCCGAGCTCCTCGCGGACGTGGTCGGTGAGCCGATTGGTGAGCACGGTCGTGAGCAGGTGGGCAAGAACGGATTCGCGATCATCGGAAGACGTGTCGATGGCCACGTCGAACACAAGGGTCAAGGTTCCCTTGTCGCCCGATCCGGCGCGCACCTCGCGTTGCACCCGCTTTGCCGGAGGATCGGGTTCGAGATCGACGAAGGTCTCATCTGCACCCCCGCCCGCCAGCGACCCCACGTATCGGCGGGCGAGCTCGGTGACCTCGTCGACGTCGAAGTCTCCGGAGAACGAGATCACCCAGTCGCCAACGTTGGAGAACCGCTGCCTCCAGACCCGTTCCAGGGTGACGAGGTCGAGCGCTGCCAGGTCGTCGACCGTGGGGATCACCCGGTAACGCGGCTCGTCGCCATAGCGGAGCTCGGCGTAGGCCGCGTAGTAGGCGAGGTCGGGGTCGGCCGAGGGGTCGTCGACGTAGGGTTGCCAGGAATCGATCACCGAGTCGAGCGCGGGCTGGTCGAAGCGCGGATCGGTGAAGGTGAGGTTGAGCAACTGCAGCACGGTCTCCACGTCGCTGGCGGTGCTGGTCGCATAGAAGCCCTCCTCGGTCGGGTCGAGGTAGGCCTGGAACTGCACGGACGTGGACGACAGGTGCGACTCGAGCTGCACCGGGTCGAACTCGCCGATTCCACTGGCTGCCACCACCTCGGTCGCGATCAGTGCTTCGGGCACGTCGGCATCGGCTACTAGCGACAGGCCGCCCGGGCTCACGGCCGACATCGAAACCTGGTCGGTGATGATCTCGGCCGGGTTGAGCACCACTCGCGCACCGTTGGCGAACGTGAGTTGCACCGGCTCGAGGAACGACGAGAAGTCGGCGGTGAGATCGGAGGTGTCGACCTCTTCCACTGGCTCGGGTGCCGCCATCAGCCCGAGGCCTGCCTCATCGTCGGGGGCGATGCTCGGTTGGCGCGGCTCGATGGCCACGCCGGCCATGGCCTCCATCCGCGCCAGCAGCCCTTCCTCGGAAGCGATCGCCTCGACCTCCGTCTCGGCGAGCGTGTCGGGCATGAGCACGAGGAGGTGTGGGCCCGCTGCTGCATAGCGCGCGCTGAACGCGGCGTGGACGTCGTCGGGGGTGATCGAGTCGTACAGCCCGACCGCCATGTCGCGCTGCGTACGGGCGTCGGCCAGCGGACCGCCCGTCAGGAAGTGCGCCACGTACTGGTCGGCGTATTCGGTGTCGCCCGTTGATTCGCGGCCGGCGTACGCATCCTCGGCAGCCGCCCGAAACGAGTCGAGGGCCCTGTCGACCTCGGTGGGGTCGAAGCCGTCGCGGTGGGCGCGCTCGAACTCCACGAGCAACGCGTCGAGCACGGCGTCGAGGTCGGCTGGGTCGGCCGTGAGCACGACGCTTGGCGCGTCGAGCGGGGTGACCATGCTGTTGTTGCTGCGGTAGGCATCGGTGAACACGCCGTCGCCGCGGGCGAGGTCGTCGGCGAACCGGGTGACGATCAGCTCGAAGGAGAGGTTGGTCAGCACCCCGCTGCGCAGGTCGTCCTCGGTGTCGAGCCCTTCCCACAGGGTTGGCAACGTGAGCTCCACCTCCACCACCGAGGTGTCGGGATCGGCGAACACGACCGCCGATGGCTCGGTGTACGACGCCAGGCTGGTGTCGGGGCGACGAACCGGCTCGGACGGGGCCGGTCCGCGCGGGGCGAGCGCACCGAACCGGTCGCGGATGTCGTCGAGGACGTCGTCGGCGTCGAAGTCGCCCACCACGATCACCGCCGCGTTGTCGGGCCGGTACCACTTGTCGTAGAAGTTCCGGAGCAGTTCGGCGGTCATCGCCTCGATCGCCGGTTGGTCGCCGATCGGATCGTGCCCCTCGTACGCCGATCCGGCGAGGTACTCGACCTCCAAGCGGTCGGAGATGCGCCCGCTGTAGCTCTGCTCGCTCTGGCGCCACTCGTCGAGCACGACCCCGGACTCGGCGGCGACCTCCTCGGGATCCAGGGTGGCGGCGGCCAGCCACTCGGCCAGGATGTCGAGCCCCGTGGCGAAGTTGCCGCTGTCTGTGAGTGGAACGCTCAACTGGTAGACGGTCTCGTCATAGCTCGTGTAGGCGTTCACGTCGGCACCGAAGTCCATGCCGAAGTCGCGCAACGTCGCCACCAACTCGTTGCCGGGAAACTTTTCGGTGCCGTTGAACAACATGTGTTCCAGGAAGTGGGCCACACCGTTCTGGTCCGGTGCCTCGTTCACCGACCCGGCATCCACCACCAGGCGCATCTCGGCGTTGCGCCCTGGGGTCTGGTTCTCGCGCACGTAGACGCGCAGCCCGTTGGCGAGCGTTTCGATGTGGATGGCCTCGTCGACCGCGAACCCCCCCGGGCTGTCCGCCGCCGAGGTGCCGGCGCCGCCGCCGGGCTTCGAACCACCACCGGTGCACGCCGAGGCGACCAACGCTCCTGCGATGGTGCACCGTACGACCCGCTGCAGGCCCCGCCGCCGAATCATTGCCCGACACTAGCCACACCACCCGGCCGAGCCCTGCCGGGACCCGGCTACCGGCGACCCGGCGACCGCTCGGGTTGTCCGCTAGCAGTCTCGCACCGAGAGTGCGAACACTGATTCCCACATGTCGTCCCACCTCACTGCGGAGGAAACACAATGCCGAAGATGATCGCATTCGACGAGCAGGCTCGTCGTTCGCTCGAAGCGGGCATGAACAAGCTCGCCGACGCCGTACGCGTCACGCTCGGGCCGAAGGGCCGCAACGTGGTGCTCGAGAAGAAGTGGGGCGCCCCCACAATCACCAACGACGGCGTCTCCATCGCCAAGGAGATCGACCTCGAGGACCCGTTCGAGAAGATCGGCGCCGAGCTCGTCAAGGAAGTCGCCAAGAAGACCGACGACGTCGCCGGCGACGGCACCACCACCGCGACGGTGCTGGCCTGGAGCATGGTCCGCGAGGGCCTGCGCAACGTGGCCGCCGGCGCCAACCCGATGACCCTCAAGAAGGGCATCGAGGCCGCCGTGGTGGCGGCCGTCGAGTCGATCAAGAGCCTCGCCAAAGAGGTCGATTCGAAGGATCAGATCGCCCAGGTCGCCTCGATCTCGTCGGCCGACAACGAGAT
The DNA here is from genome assembly GCA_006515795.1 of Acidimicrobiaceae bacterium. Classification (GTDB taxonomy): domain Bacteria; phylum Actinomycetota; class Acidimicrobiia; order Acidimicrobiales; family Ilumatobacteraceae; genus VFMC01. Next base: position 12,892 of record VFMC01000078.1, read on the forward strand.
CGGTCAGATGATCTCCGAAGCCATCGACAAGGTGGGCAAAGACGGAGTCATCACCGTCGAGGAGAGCCAGACCTTCGGCATGGAGATGGACCTCGTCGAGGGCATGCGCTTCGACAAGGGCTACATCTCGCCGTACTTCGTCACCGACACCGAGCGCATGGAAGCGTCGCTCGACGACGCCTACGTGCTCCTGGTGAGCTCGAAGATCAGCTCGGTGCGCGACATGTTGCCCGTGCTCGAGAAGGTCATGCAGAGCGGCCGCCCGCTGGTCATCGTCGCCGAAGACATCGAGGGCGAGGCACTCGCCACCCTCGTGGTCAACAAGATCCGCGGCACGTTCAAGTCGGCCGCGGTCAAGGCCCCCGGCTTCGGCGAGCGTCGCAAGGCCATGCTGCAAGACATCGCCATCCTCACCGGCGGTCAGGTCATCAGCGAAGAGGTCGGCCTCAAGCTCGAGAACGCCACGATGGATCTGCTCGGCACCGCCAAGAAGGTCATCATCACCAAGGACGAGACAACCATCGTCGAGGGTGCCGGATCCGAGGACGACATCAAGGGCCGGATCAACCAGATCAAGGCCGAGATCGACAACACCGACAGCGACTACGACCGCGAGAAGCTGCAGGAGCGTCTCGCCAAGCTCAGCGGCGGCGTTGCCGTGCTGAAGGTCGGCGCCGCCACCGAGGTGGAGCTGAAGGAGAAGAAGCACCGCATCGAAGATGCCGTCAGCACCACCAAGGCTGCCATCGAAGAGGGCGTCGTGCCCGGCGGTGGCGTGGCCTTGCTGCGTGCCCAGGCCGCCGTGCTGGCGGTTGCCGACTCCCTGAAGGGCGATGAGGCCACGGGTGCCCGGTTGGTGGCCAAGAGCCTCGAAGCCCCGCTGAAGCAGATCGCCGAGAACGCCGGCATGGAAGGCGGCGTCGTCGTCGAGAAGGTGAAGAGCCTCAAGGGCGCCAACGGCCTCAACGCCGCCACTGGCGAGTACCAGGACCTCGTCAAGATCGGCGTCATCGATGCTGCCAAGGTCACCCGCTCGGCGCTGCAGAACGCGGCCTCGATCGCGGCCCTGTTCCTCACCACCGAAGCCGTCGTGGCCGACAAGCCCGAGTCCGACGGCGGCGGCGGCCACGGTGGGGGCATGGAGGACTTCTAGTCCGGCCAGCGCGCTCGTCGACTGAACGAAGCCGACAACAAAATGGCCCGGGGTTCGCCCCGGGCCATTTCGTTCCTACTCGCACGGGTCGGCGGGCGTGAGGACGTAGTTCTCGGTACCCGACCCGGCTTCATCGGCGATCTGGCCACTGGAGGTCGCGCTCATGGTGCCTGGCGAGCCGAGACCATCGCTGAGGATCACCTCGTAGGTTCCCGCGTACGAGAAGTTGAAGACGCCGGTGGCCG
>VFMC01000476.1 GCA_006515795.1 Acidimicrobiaceae bacterium
CCTCGGTGACGTCCTCGACGTCGGCTTCGGTGCAGTCGAGGTAGTAGGTGACGAGGCGGCGCGGCGGCACCTTGCGCACGACAGTCTCGAGCAGGGCGTAGAACCGAAGGTCGTCGCGGTGGTGCACGTTGCGCCACCCGGTTTTGAAGTCGACGATCAGGCGGGTGCTGATCCGGCCGTCGGGCCGGCCGATGACGAGGTCGGTCTTGCCGACCAGCTCGATCGTGCCGGGTGGAGACCATCGGGTGCGGGCTTCGTACACAGGTTGGGCCCGGGGCGGCAGGGGAGGGAAGTCCTGCAGGAATCGGGTGACCCGCTCGACGGCGAAGCCGCGCAACTCGGCTCGATCGGCATCGGTCAGCGCGGCGATGAAGTCGCCACGGTTGCCGGCATCGTCGCCGAGCCGGGCGATCGCTTCATCGACGAGGAGCTCCGGCACCGGCTCGCCGTGCCAGTGCGCGCCGAGCTCGATCGCCTTGTGAGCCACGAAACCCCGTGCCGTGACAGGTGTCCACTCGAAGAGGTCGGGAGCGAGGTGGCGGGCCTCGCAGCCGTGCACGTTGGCGAGGAAGCTCTTGCTCACGACGAGCCGCTCTCCGCCGAGCCGCCCCGAGAACTCCTCGACCGCCTCATGCGATCGTTGCACCAGGTGATCGATGTACTCGGCATCGAACACCAGTGGCTCGGCGTCGCGCCGCAGTTGTTCGAGCAGACGCTGTTGCGTGGGGGTGAGCTCGCGGGTCGACTCCACGGCCGACGACGCTACTGCCCGCTCCGACAACGGCGTCGCCGCCGTCAGGCAACCGCGTCGCACCCCCGGTTCATACTCGGGCCATGAAGTCTCCCCAATCCACCGGTTCAACCGTCGATTTCTCCCAGGCGGCCCGCCTATTCGGGCGCGAGGCGAGGCGGCGAGGCCTGGTGGTGCCGAGCTATCGATGCCCGCCACGAATCGTCGGCGTGCAGCGAACACTGCGCCGCCATTCCGGCGGCGTGGTCGTGGCCGTGCAGGTCCGCGGGCGACCATGGGGAGCTGTGGTTGCCGACATGATCGAGGGCGTTGTGGTGGCCAACGATCTTCGCCCTCCTCAGGCCGATCGGCTGCGCACCGATCTCTGGAAGGCGATCGGTGTTGAGTGGACGACCAACATCAGCGAGGTCGCATGAGACCAGTGGTCACACCTGTCGACCGAGGAAGCTGAGGAACTCAGCTTGCAGATCGGCGCCGCTCGGAGCGTCGACCTTCGCGCCGAACACCCCTGGCATGCGGATCATCGCATCCATCGGCTTGAGGCCGGAGTAGGCGCCGGCGACCGCATCGGCATCGAGTTGCTCATCGCCGCCCACGGCGCGGGCGAGATCCCAGGTGTGCACGAGCACGTCGGCGCTGATGATCCGACCAAGGAGCTGTTCGGCCGGCATCGGGCCGAACGGACCGGGCACCATCTGGCTCAGGTCGGCGCTGCCCATCGCGCTGAGGAAGCCATCGCGGGCCTCGGCCCAAGCCGAGCTGATGTCCTCGTCGGCGGCGATCTCACGGCCGGCGTTGCCGGTGAGCG
>VFMC01000477.1 GCA_006515795.1 Acidimicrobiaceae bacterium
CGGCTTCTCACACACTACGTGCTTGCCGGCTTCGAGGGCGGCGATGGCCTGCTCGGCGTGCAGGTTGTTCGGCGTGGCGATGTCGACCAGATCGATGTCGTCGGAACGGACCGCGGCGCGCCAGTCGGTGGTCGAGCTCTGCCAGCCCCACCGCGCGGCGAAGTCGGCCAGCTGTGCTGCGTTTCGTGCGGCGACGGTGTGCATCGTCGGCTGCAGCGGCACGTCGAAGAACTTGCCGACCTGCGACCAAGCGTTCGAGTGGGCCCGACCCATGAACTTCGAGCCGATCAGAGCAACGTTGAGGCGACCGTTGCTCGACATCAACGACTCGATTCCGACGAGTTCAGGTTCCGTTCGTAATTCTCGATGAGGCGCACCTTCTCACGCGACGGCGAGGTCTCGGCGCCGATCACCCGTTGTCCGAGGGTGAGCACCTGGCAGTCGTTGGACAGCACGGATCGCTCGCAGCTGTAGCTGTCGTGGGCGGTCGTCGCCCTGATTCCGGCGACCTTGTTGGCGCTGATCGCCATGCCGATGCCGGTGCCGCAGATGAGCACAGCCCGGTCGACGGCCCCCCCGGCGACCAGTTCGGCGGCCCGATGGGCCACGTTCGGATATGGAGTCGCCGCGCCGTCGGTTGCGTGGACACCGACGTCGATCACCTCCACGACCCGCTCGTCGCGTTCCAGGTCGGCGCGGATCAGATCCTTGTACGCCAGCCCGGCGTCATCGGAACCGATGGCGATTCGCCACCGCAACTCGGTCATGGCTGCTCCCATCGCTGATCGAGGAATCGGGGCCCGTGATTCCCCCTCGCAGAGCACTCACGATACTCGGCCACCGGTCTCGGCCACGGTCCGGGCGATCGCCGCGAAACCCTCGACGGTCCACGCCGCGCGGCCGACGAACAGCCCGTCGATCTGGTCCTGAGCGATCAACGCCGGCGCCCCATCGCGGGTGACGCTCCCCCCGTAGAGCAGTGGAACCGCCGTGCCCGCGCCGCCGAACAGATGAGCGATCGCGGCGCGGATCTGGCCGTGCATGTCGTTGGCCTGCGCTGGCGTCGCCGGCGTGCTTCCCTCTCCGATGGCCCAGACCGGTTCGTAGGCGACCAGCACTCCAGCGAGGTCGGTGACGGTCAGTCCGCCGAGCGCGATCTTCACCGACTCGCCGACGCACACCAGGGTGCGCAGGCCGCTCGCAAGGGCCGCGCCCACCTTGTCGCGCACCGTCTGATCGGTCTCACCGAACATGGCGCGACGTTCGGCGTGCCCGATGGCGACGATGCTCGCGCCGACATCGATCAGCATCGGGGCGGACACCTCGCCGGTGAAGGCGCCCGACGGCATCCAGTGGACGTTCTGCGCGCCGACCGAGACGCCCGCCGGGCGGAGCACGCGGGCGACGCTCTCGATCAACGGAAACGCCGGGAGCACGAACGAGTTGGTGAGGTGGGCGAAGTGTGCGGCCAGCCCGGCGAGCGCCTCGGCGTAGGCCACGGCCTCGGACAACCGCTTGGTCATCTTCCAGCTCGTGCCGATCCACGGCTTCGACATCTCGTCACCGGGAATCGCGGTCACGGGTCAACCCTGTTGGCCGGCAATTTGGCGCCCTCCCGATCACCGTCATATCGTACGGATCGGCCTGAAACCACACGCCCAGGCTAGTGGAGGTCGCTGGATGGCGCACATCTACAACGATGTGTCCCGGTTCGTGGACGACGCCGTCGAGGGGTTCCTTGCCGCCTACGAACGATACGTCGAAGCCGTGCCTGGGGCCAAGGGAGTGATGCGCCGCGGTGGGCCACGCCCTGGGTGCGTGAGCGTGGTGGTCGGCGGAGGGAGCGGGCACTATCCGGCGTTCTGTGGAGTCGTCGGACCGGGGCTGGCCCACGGCGCGGTCATCGGCGACATCTTCACCTCACCGTCTGCGGAACAGGTCTACCGTGTCGGCCGCGCCCTCGACGGTGGGGCCGGCATCTTGATGACGTTCGGCAACTACGCCGGCGACGTGATGAACTTCGGCGCAGCCGAGCAGCGCCTCCGGTCGGAGGGGACCGACTGCCGCACCGTGCTCGTCACCGACGACATCGCATCGGGAGCACCCACCAGTCGCGAGCTCCGGCGCGGCATCGCCGGTGACTTCACGGTCTTCAAGGTCGCCGGCGCCGCCGCCGACCGAGGTGACAGCATCGACGAGGTCGAACGACTTGCCCGCGCCGCGAACGCGGCGACGACGACCTTCGGGGCCGCCTTTGCCGGATGCACGTTCCCCGGCAGGTCCGAACCCCTGTTCACGGTCCGAGACGGAACCATGGACCTCGGTCTGGGCATCCACGGCGAACCCGGAACCGCGACTGTCGACTGGGTGCCCGCGGTGGACCTTGCCCGACTGCTGACCGAGCCGTTGCTGGCCGAGCGCCCGCAGGGCGCATCGCGGGCCGCTGTGTTGATGAACGGGCTCGGTGCCACCAAGTACGAGGAGCTGTTCGTGCTGTTCGGTTCGGTTCATCGCATCCTGCGCGCCGCCGACGTCGAACTCGTGCTGCCCGAGGTCGGTGAGCTCGTGACGAGCCTCGACATGGCCGGATGCTCACTCACGATCACGTGGCTGGACGAGGAGCTGGAAGACCTGTGGCGAGCCCCGGCCGACGGACCGGCGTTTCGACGCGACGCT
>VFMC01000478.1:0-1554 GCA_006515795.1 Acidimicrobiaceae bacterium
GCGCGGGTGCGCCGTGAACGCGCTCGGGGCCGCGGGCGGCGTGGTGCTCGACGCGGTCGCCGGCGAACCGCCGCGGCGATGCCACCCGGTGGCGGCCTACGGCTCGATGATGACTGCGCTCGAGAGGCGGTCGTACCGGGATGGTCGTCGTGCCGGCGTGGTGCATCTCGCCATCGGTGTCGGGTCGGCCGTGGTGACGGGATGGTGTTGCCGGCGCGTGCTCGGTCCGTTGTGGTCCACGGTTGTCGCCACGGGGGTCGCGTCGGCGGGCCGCATGCTCGACGGTGAGGCCTTGGCCGTCGGCGATCACCTCGTGGCCCGAGATCTCGGTGCGGCCCGTTCGGCGCTGAGCGCGCTCGCTGGGCGTAGGGCCGACGACCTCGACGAGTCGGAGGTGGCTCGCGCCGTGGTCGAGTCGGTGGCCGAGAACAGCGTCGACGCTGTGGTCTCGTCGATCTTCTGGGCGGCGATCGGCGGTGCGCCCGCGGTGCTCGCCCACCGGGCTGTCAACACCCTCGATGCGATGGTGGGCCATCGCACCGACCGCTACGAACGGTTCGGTCGGGCCAGCGCTCGTCTCGACGATCTCGCCAACTTCGTTCCGGCGCGCCTCGCCGCGCTGTCGGTGGCGATGTGTCGGCCCCGCAGCGCCGGCCTGATCATGCGCACCGTGCGACGCGACGCCGGCCGCCATCCGTCGCCGAACGGTGGCGTGATCGAGGCGGCGTATGCGGCCGCTCTCGGCCTGCGTCTCGGCGGCGTCAACCGCTACGGCGACGAGATCGAGGATCGCGGCACGCTCGGCGACGGGCGGTCCCCGGTAGCGGCCGACATCACTGCGGCGGTCCGCCTCCGCCGCCACACCACAGCGTTGATCGCAGCCTCCGTGGCGTTGCTCGGTCTAGCAGCACCCGGTGGTCGGGTTCGGTGGCAGCGCGTGCGGTTCTAGGTGGTTCCAGGTGAACTCCGGACCCGCGGGTTCGACGTCGGCCAGTAGATTCACCACCGGAGGTGTCCGGGTACCTGGTGGGCTCCGCCGCCTTCAAAGCGGTTGGGACGAGCGATCCTCGTCCGGCGGGTTCGATTCCCGTCCACCTCCGCCACAGCGTCTCTGGACGTTCATTTGTAACCACCGATGTGGCTCTGACTAGGGAGTTTGTGCGGTGAGGTGCATGGACGTCCAGGGACGTTCACGGACTGTAAGTCTCAGTGTAAGTCTCAATGTCACGCTTCAAGGGCTAGCTTGAGTGGGGTACAGCATTGAAGGGAGGGTCCTCTCGTGCCCCGTGCTCCTCGTGGCAAGCGTGTCGATGACTCGTCGACCGGGTCGTTCATGGTGGTCAACCGAGCGCAGCGCGGTCAACCGGACCCGTTTTTCGACAAGTCTCGCAATGTCTGGGTCGCGCCGTGGCGAAAGGCCGACGGCAGGATGGGTCGACCGACCGGCCGGACGCGTGCCGCTGCTGAGGCGTCTCGCGACCGACACGTCGCTGCCGAGCTGGACGTACGGAAGTTCGCACCGCTCTCGGGCGGCTTTCATGCCGATACCACCCT
>VFMC01000478.1:1622-2031 GCA_006515795.1 Acidimicrobiaceae bacterium
TCCGAAAGGTCCGGCCAGAGAACGTCGCCGGTTTGATCGGTGATATCGCACAATCGGGCTCCGCTTCGCGTGCTCGGAACATCCGGATGCTGCTTGTGCAACTGCTCGACGAGGCCGTCAACCTCGGCCTCGCAGAGGACAACGTCGCCAGGAAGGTGCGCTCACCTCGGGTGCCGAAGGTCCAACGACGAACACTCTCCCCGGCTGAAGTGGCGCGGCTGGTCAGCGTGTGCGACGAGCGCTATGTCGCTGCGGTCGCTCTGTGCTTCGTTCAAGGATGGCGTGTCAGCGAAGCGCTCGGGCTGGCTTGGCAAGACCTTGACCTTGACGCTGGAACTGTCCGTCTGCGACGCGGCGCCACGTACGCCGACGGCATCGGCATGGTGCTCGGCGCACACGGACAGTTCCA
>VFMC01000079.1 GCA_006515795.1 Acidimicrobiaceae bacterium
CTGCTGCTCCGCGACAACACCTCCACGCTGCGCGGGGTGGCGGGTTTCGTGCTGGTGACGTTGGGTGCGCCCGTCTTGACCGTGGCCGGCGTGCCCTTCCGTTCGGGAGCGGGCTTGTATGCAGCCGCCGTTGGGGTCAGCGCGACGCTGTGGTTCGCGGTGGGCCTTGTGGCCGCGCGCCGTGCCACCCGCGACACCATCGCCACCTGGTCGCGGTTCTGGGGCGAGTACGCGATGTTGCTTGCTTCGGTGTGGGTAGGGACCGCCTTGGCGATGGTGGCGGCGAACCTGGTGCTCGGCCGCACGCTGATCTGAGCGGCTCAACGCAGCGTTCACACCGTGACCAGCGGCCGCAACGACTCGAGCTTGGCCGGACCGATGCCGCGCACCTCGTCGAGACCGTCGACGGAGGAGAACGGACCGTTCGATTCGCGATGGGCCACGATCGCCGCCGCGGTGGACGGCCCCACGCCGGGGAGCGCATCGAGTTGGTCTGCCGTTGCCGTGTTCAGGTCGACCGGCGTGGCCGGGGAGTCCGCTGTTTCGCCCGAGGGAGCCGCGCTCGAAACGCCGGCTGCCACGGAGGGCGCCTCGGCGCTGGTGGGTACGTACACACGATCGCCGTCGTGGAGCGGCGCAGCGAGGTTGACCGCATCGGGGCGAGCCTCAGGTGCGGTGCCACCCGCCGCCGACACGGCGTCGATGACACGCGCATCGGGTGCGAGCGAGTACACACCCGGCGACGCCACCGCGCCGGCAACGTGCACCACGATGGTGGCCGCGGTGGTGGCCACGGCAGGTGGCGACCCAGGCACCGACGACGCGGCGACGGCCGGCGAGGAGCCCTCTTCGGCGAACGTGCCGCCGGCAGTGGGAGTGCTGGATGCCCGTGGCAACGACGACTCCACGGGCAGCGGCGGCGGACGCACCAGCCAGTAGCCACCGGCACCGACGGCCACCACCGACATCGCGGTGACCACGAGGCGACCGAGTCCGAACCACTCGATCCATTCCCGGAAACGTGTGGCCAGCGGCCGGTCCGGGAGCGGCCGCTGCAGCGGCGCGCCCTCCGGTGGATGGCGATCGTGCATCGGGTTCACACCCTCTCCCTTCGACGGGCGCGCGAGCGCTCGATCATCGAGGGAAGGAGGCCGAACCTATCGCCGGGTTACGGCGACACCACCTCGACGGGGAGCTGCTCGCGGACCGCCGTCTCGATCGATCGGCGGGCGACCCATTCCGCCTCGACCTCCAGCGGGATCCGCGAGTACGCACCCAGGTGACCCTTGCGACGCAACCGCCACATCAGGTACGACCCCACGTAGCGGGTGATGAACCCGAACGCTCCGTAGCGGCGCCACTGGCGCACGTGCACCAGTTCGTGGCGCATGAGGTGCGCCGAGTTCTGCTTGCCGGCCCTGACGATGATGGTTGAGCCGAGGGTGATCCCGTCGGCACCACGCGGCACTGGTCCGCCCACCCACACGCGGTAACCCTCGCGTTGCTCGATCGGCATGTGCTCACGATACTGCAGCAAGGCCCTCGGCGCCCGCGCCCCGGGCCGGGATCGGGGATCGGGGACGGGATCAGTAGAGACGCGTCGTGAGGCGCTTGCGGTACTGCGCCGTGCGCGGATCGTCGGGACCCATCAGCTCGAGGATGTCGACGAACTGCTGGCGGGCGTCGTCATCGTTCTTCACCTGCTCGAGCAGCCCATCCAGCTGCGCGTCGTAGTCGTCGTCGGGTCTCTCGCTGAGCCTGGCCGCGGCGGCGACCCGGCGGGTGCGATCGGATTCGGGCACCCTGGCCAGAAGAGCCAGCGCCTCATCGGCGTGCCCCTGCTGCACCAGGAGCTCGGCGAGGGCCACGATGACGTCTTCGTTCCCACCGTCGATGGTGAGCGCCTGACGCAGGCTCGCCTCGTCGCCGGCGGCGAGCAGCCGGTCGATGGTGAGGGCCTCCTCGCTCGGCAGCAGCACTTGGACGAACTGCTCGATCACGTGCTCGGGATAGGCACCGACGAAGCCGTCGGCCACCTGGCCATCCTTGAGTGCGTACACCGCCGGGATCGACTGGACCTCGAACGCCTGGCTGACGGCCGGGTTCTCGTCGACGTTCACCTTGACCAGCACGACCTTGCCGTCGGTGGCGGCGACGACGCGCTCGAGGATCGGACCGATCGTCTGACACGGGCCGCACCAGGGAGCCCACAGATCGACCACAACCGGGGTGTGCATCGATCGCTCGATCACCTCGGTCTGAAACGTTGCATCGGTGACGTCGAGAGCCATTCGCACAGGCTAGCGACCATCATTCAGACCGTCGCTCGACGCCAGCCGATCTCGATCGCGGCGCGCCGGCCGAGCTCGGCCTCGACGGCTGCCGAGGTCTGTTCGATCGACCATCCGAGCAGCGGACCGACGACGACCGCAACCCGTTCGACCTCCGCTCGCGACACCCGCCCCAGCGTGCCGATGACGAGCCGCCGATCGAGCACGTCCGCCAACGTGCATGCCGACTCCTCGGTGACCGCGTATGCGGCCTGGGCGGCGATGTCGAGGCGGCGCGGATCGTCGGAGAGCCGTTGGGCGAGCTGGGGCGTGCGCTCGACCAGATCGAGAACGCGACTGTGCTCGGTGCCGTAGAGGCGGGCGAGGTGGACCCTGGTGGCGTCGTCGAGACCCAGTTCGGCGCGGGTGCGGAGCACTGCTTCGAAGTAGGGCTGCGGGTCGTGGGCCCATCCGAACGAGCTGTGCACGGCGAGCCGGCGAGAGTCGAAGGCCCGCACCGCGGCGCCGTCGAGGGCGTCGCTCTTCACCAGTGCCAGCGCGGTCTCCTCGCCGAGGGCGCGTCCGGTGGTCCACTTGCCGCCGCCGATCGACCACAGGTGCCGCACCCCGGCGGGGGCGTGGTCGTAGAGCTCGTGACGGCGGCTCGTGGTGTACGAGTCCTTCGATTCATCGACGATCAACGGGCGGATGCCGACGGTGGTGCCCTCGATGTCGGCCTCGGTGAGCTTGGGGAAGCCGTTGGAGATGGTGTCGTTGACGGTGCTCAGGATCAGCTCGACGTCGTCGTGGTCGACGCCCACGGCATCGGGGGCGAGGTCGACCGCGGTGTCGGTAGGACCGATGAACGAGTAGCCCTGCCATGGCGACACGATCACGTGGTGGCCGCTGCGCGCTCGGGCGAACACCGTGTCGGTGACGCCGGTGCCACCGACGGGAGACGTGAGCAGGTGCACCCCCTTGCTGCGGTTCACCTTTACACCGAGTGGCCTTTGCAGGTGACGTAGGACGAGATCCATCCACGGTCCGCCGGCGTTCACGACGGCACGCCCGCGCACGGCGTGCCGTTGACCGGTGAGCCGATCGGTGACCTGGACCCCACGCACCACCATCGAGCCGTCGGCGTGATGCTCGTCGGCGAACACGAACCCGGTGGCCTCGACGTGGTTGAGCGCCACTGCTCCCGCAGCCACGGCGGACTTCAAGAACTCGAGCAACAGACGCTCGGGGTGAGTGTTGAACGTGTCGTGATAGGCGAATGCCCCTTGGAGCTGATCGGCATCGAGCCATGGAACGTCGCGGAGCAGCCGCTGCCTAGGGATCCAGCGCGGCAGCGGGATCTTCATCGCCTCGGGCATGTACCGGTTGCGGTCGAACCCGAGAGCCGCGTACAGGCCGACGCCGGCACCGATCAACGCAGTCGGGGGCTTGCTCCATTTCCACGCCGGCATCAAGAACCGCTGCTGGCTCACCAGGTGCGGCGCGGCGAGCGCCAGCACACGTCGCTCGCGCAAGCTCTCGCGGACCACACCGAACTGGTACGTCTCGAGGTAGCGGATGCCGCCGTGGATGTACTTCGAGGTGGCCGAGCTGGTGCCATGCCCGAAGTCGCCCTTGTCGATCAGCAGCGTGCGCAGACCTCGACCGGCCGTCTCCCGAGCAACGCACACACCGGTGATGCCTCCTCCGACGACGATGACGTCGTAGGGATCGTCCAGCCTGGCGAGATCTCGTTCGATTCTCACGCTGCGTCGTTCCAACGGTGGGGTCGTGCTGTCGGCCTCATTGCAGCGAGCACGATATCGAAACCGCCCTGCGATTCGATCGACGCGCGATCACGGCGCCGACGTCGATACCGTTCTCCGAGATGAGCGACGTCCCCGGTGTCAACGTCTCCGCCGTCACCGCGTGGCTGCAGGCGACGGTCGCCGGTGCCACCGGGCCGTTCGAGTTCCGCGCCATCGCCGGCGGCCATTCCAACCTCACCTATCGCGTCACCGGCTCCGACGGCACGCGGTACGTGCTCAGGCGTCCCCCGCTCGGCCACCGTCTCGCCAGCGCCCACGACATGCGCCGCGAGCACCGGATCATCAGCGGGCTGCGGCACAGCGCCGTTCCAGTGCCACTGGCGCTCGGCCTCTTTGAAGACGAGTCGGTGAACGACGCTCCGTTCTACGTGATGGGCTTCGTCGACGGCCACGTCATCCGCGACCGCATCACCGCCGAGACGGTCCTGCCGCTTCACGCGCGCCGCGCCGCCAGTGAATCGATCGTCGACACGATGGTCGCGATCCACGCGGTCGATCTCGACGGGGTGGGGCTCGGCGATCTGGGCAAGCACGACGGGTACATCGCTCGTCAGCTGCGGCGCTGGTACGGCCAGTGGAACGCGCAGAAGACACGCGAGCTCCCCGCCGTCGATCTCGTCCACGCCGCCTTGCTCGAGCACATCCCCGAACAGGGGCCGGCCACGATCGTTCATGGCGACTACCGGCTCGACAACTGCATGGTCGGCGACGGCGGCGCCATCGTCGCCGTGCTCGACTGGGAGATCTGCACGCTCGGTGATCCCCTCGCCGACCTCGGCCTGCTGCAGGTCTACTGGACCGGACCGGGCGACGAGGCTTCGGCATGGGCCGGCTCGGCCACCACCGCCGAGGGGTTCCTCGACCGGCAGGAGCTCGTCGAGCGGTACGCCGATGTCAGCGGGCGAGACATCTCGGCGCTGCCCTTCTACGTCTCGTTCGCCTATTGGAAGCTGGCGTGCATCCTCGAGGGCGTCTACGCCCGCTACGTGGGCGGTGCGCTCGGGCAACGCGACCCGGCCGAGCTCGAACCGTTCAAAGCGCAGGTCGAGGGTGCAGCCGACAAGGCTCTGTCCACGCTGGAGATGCTGCAGTGACCTCTCCAGAGCCGTTTCGACTCCACGAACCGCTGCCGCGGTTGGCGTCGCCGGTGATGGTCGCGATGCTCACCGGCTGGATCGACGCCAGCGGCGCCGCGGCAGCAGCGCTGGCCACCGTCGAGGAGGCATGCGCCGTTCGCACCCTCGCCACCTTCGACGGCGACGCCTTCATCGACTACCGCGCCAGGCGGCCGACGATGGAGCTGCGCGCCGGCGTGAACGAGCGGCTGATCTGGCCGGAGATCGAGCTGAAGGTCGGCGCCGATGCGAACGGGCACGACGTGCTGCTGCTCACCGGACCCGAGCCCGACGCCGCTTGGCGGCGGTTCGCCGACGTCGTGTCAGATCTGGCCGTAGAGCTCGGCGTGCGTCGAGCTGTGTTCCTCGGGGCCTATCCGTTCGCTTCGCCGCACACCAGGCCACCGCGCCTGTCGAGCAGCTCGCCGTCGGCCGAGCTGATCGCGTCGGTGCCGTACCTGAAGAACAGCGTCGATGTGCCCGCCGGGATGGGGGCGGTGCTCGAGCACGCGTTGGTGGGCAAGGGCGTGCCGGCGCTAGGGATCTGGGCGCAGGATCACGGTCGACACTTCCATGCTGCGCACCGAAGCGACGATCCAGCTCGAACGGGTCGACCAGCTGGTTGCCGGAAATCCCGAGCACCGCACGATGATCGGTCAGCTGGAGCAGCTCTACGACCAGGCGACCGGCACCACCATCGATCCGGTCACGGGCGGGGCGATCGATCCGGTGGCGGGCGCGACCATCGGTCCGGTCGGCGAGGCGCGATCGCCGATGTCGAGCGACCCCATCCCAAGTGCCGACGAACTGGCCGCCGAGTTCGAGCGCTTCCTCCGCGACCAGACCGACTGACCACCCGAGTCCCCGCGCACCACCCGAGTCCCCGCGCACCATCCGAGTGCCCCCGGGATGCCCGAGGGTGGTGGCGCACCCAGGGTTGCTCGAAACCCTCGGGGCTTCAGCCCTGCGACCTGCCTGCCAGGCCGAAGAGCTGAGGCTCGAACGCCGGAAGTGCAGCGCACACCTCTACTGCCAGCTCGATGAACCGACTCGCCGCCGGCACGAGGGTGCGCCCTCGACGCCGGGCGAGCGAGATGATGCGTGGCGGGAAGGGCGGATCCATCGCCGAGACGACCACGCCTTCGTCGTGGATGTCGACCGCCAGAAAGGGCAGGATCGCTCGCCCCAGGCCGGTCCGCACCATCGCCTGCACGGCGGCGTTGTCATTCGAACGGAACACGTAGTCGGGTTCGATCCCAACGTGCCGGAGACACCCGTCGATGGTGAGCTGGCAGGAGTCTTCCGACTGTCCGATCATCGGCATGCGATGCGGCCGATCGGTGGCGACGACCGCCTCACCAGCACCAGCCGGCGATACCAGTACATATGGGTCGACGAGCAGCTCGATGGTCTCGATTCCGTCGTGGTCGGGTACGCCGACGATGAAGCTGAGGTCGAGCTCGTCGGCGAGGAGCTTGGCAACGAGCTCGTCGTGTTCGTCGGATTCGACGCAACGCACCGACAAGCCCGGCCGCTCGGAGTGGAGCTGACCGATGACGTCGGGCAACAGGCGCACGGAAACGCTCTGGAAGGAACCGACCAGGAGCCTGCCGATCTCGCCGGCGCGAAGCGAGCGGAGGCCATCGTCGGCCTCGCGCAGACGATCGAGGATCGCGTCGGCGTGAGCGAGCAGCAGCGCGCCGATCGGAGTGAGCTCAACACGCTTGGGGCCGCCGGGACGGTCGAAGACGCGGTCGCCGACGGCGCGCTCGAGACCGGCGATCTGTTGGCTGACGGCCGATTGGGTGAATCCGAGGCGTTCCGCGGCCCGCCCGAACGAGCCCTCGGTGGCAACTGCCCGCAACGCCCGGAGCTGGCGGATCTCGATGTCGTGGAGCATCATCGCAGTATAAGCACATCGCATCATCATGACAAGAGATCATCACTGTACAGAATGGACTTCGGCCCCTACCGTGAAGCCCATGAGAACGACATCCCCCGCCGCCTCCGTCACTTCCCCCGCCGCCTCCCCTGCCGCCTCGCTGACCTCCGACCGCTACCTCGACGACCTCGCCCACCTCATCGCCCGCAACGGCATCGGTGCATTCGAATCCGACATCGCCCGGCTCGTCGTGCGGCTCCGTGCCGCCGGCATCGGCGGACCCTGCACCGATGTGCTCGGCGACCGCCACGCCGCGGCGGTCGTGAGGGAGCGGGCGTTCGGTCATCTCATCGGCCGGGTCGTCCGAAGGTCGACCTGTCCGGTCGACGTCGCCGCCTGACAACCACGAGCTAGCTTCACCGAACACGAGAGCGTCACCGCATGACGCACGCACGGCACGGGGAGCACAGATGAAAGTCGACGGGGGCATCGGCACCGATCTGGACAAGGCCGGCACACAAGCCATCGAAGCCGAGGCCGCCGGCTACTCGGGTGTCTGGACCGCCGAGACGAGCCACGATCCGTTCTTCCCGCTGCTGCTAGCTGCCGAGCACACCGCGACACTCGAGCTCGGCACGTCGATCGCGGTGGCGTTCGCCCGCAACCCGATGACCCTCGCCAACATCGGCTGGGACCTCCAAGCGTTCTCGAACGGCCGCTTCATCCTCGGCCTCGGCAGCCAGATCAAGCCGCACATCACCAAGCGGTTCAGCATGGAGTGGAGCCACCCGGCGCCGCGGATGCGCGAGATGATCCTCGCGATCCGTGCCATCTGGGACACGTGGGAGAACGGCTCGCCGCTCGCGTTTACGACACGCACACGCTGATGACGCCGTTCTTCACCCCCGACCGCGCCGATCTGGCCGGGTTCGGGGTGCCGAAGGTCTTCCTGGCCGGCGTCGGCGAGCTGATGACGGAGGTGGCGGGCGAAGTGTGCGATGGGTTCATCTGCCATGGCTTCACGACCGAGAGGTACCTCCGCGAAATCACCTTGCCCGCGCTCACCCGAGGTCGCGCCAAAGCTGGTAAGACGATGGAAGGATTCGAGATCATCGGGCCGAGCTTCGTCGTCACCGGTGGCAACGAAGCCGAGATGGAGGCCGCGGCCACCGGCACCCGCCAGCAGATCGCGTTCTACGGATCAACGCCCGCGTATCGCGGCGTGCTCGACATCCACGGTTGGGGAGGAATCCAAGACGAGCTGAACACCCTCTCCAAGCAGGGCAGATGGGCCGAGATGGGCCAGTTGATCGACGACGACATCCTCAACACCTTCGCCGTGGTCAGCGAACCCGAGGGGGTCGCCCCCGAGCTGCATCGCCGCTACGGCGATGTCATCCAGCGGATCAGCTTCTACGCGCCGTACAAGACCGACCCGGCACGTTGGTCGAAGGTGCTCGCCGACCTCAAGGCATCGTGACCACCCCTACCTGGCGAGGCGTTCGAGCTCCAGCGCAACGACCGCGGCGCTGTCCACCTCGGTGAGGATCGTCACCGAGCGACGCCCGCTCCACGGGCCTGCGGACTGTGCGTGGTGGGGGCGATGCACGTGCTGTCGTGCACGTGGATGCCATCCAGACCGCCACCGGCCACGTGAAAGTCGCGGTAGAAGGGCAGGATCTTCGCGGCCAGTCGCGCCCGCGGGTTGTCGAGGGCGGCGATGCCGGCGATCTGCTCGCTCGACATGATCGTGCGCTCGGTGACATCGAGGCCACACATCACGATCGGGCAGTCGGCACCGAACACGAGATCTGCCGCCTCCGGATCGTTGATCACGTTGGCCTCGGCCGCCGGCGACGCGTTGCCACCGACGAACGCGTTACCACCCATGATGATCATCCCCGCCAGGCGTTGCGGTAGGTCTGGCTGCACCAGCAGCGCGAGCGCGACGTTGGTGAGCGGGCCGAGCGCCACCAGGGTGATCTCGCCGGGAGCGGCCATCACCTGATCGATGATGAAGTGTGCCGCGTCGAGGGCCAGTGGACGGCGCGATGGTGCGGCCAACGGAACATCGGCCAGGCCGTTCACGCCGTGCACGAAGTCGGCGGGACCGCGGTACGGCATGGCCAGCGGGCGGGCAGCTCCCTGTGCCACCGGTACGTCGGCGCGCCTGGCGACGTCGAGGATCCTGATCGCGTTGTCGGTGCACACCTCCACGTGCGCGTTGCCGAACACGGTGGTCAGTGCGACGACTTCGAGCTCGGGTGAGGCGAGTGCGTAGAAGATGGCCATCGCATCGTCGATGCCGGGATCTGTGTCGATGATGATCCGTTGCCGGAGCGTCGCTTCCGAGCCGACCATGGTTGTCCCTCCTCGACGGGTCAGCGCGCAACGCTACCGAAGCGACGGCGAGTCAAACTGACCCACCAGCCCGGCTGTGACACCGATGGTGTAGGAACAGAGGGTGGCCATCTCCTGTGTCTACTGCGGCGGAAGTCATGCCGACGCCACTGGCGTTCGCGCCTGCTGGCAGCGAACCGAATCCGCACCCACGTCGGTCACCGGTGCCACGGTCGCTGTCGCGCCGACCCGCCGCGCCCTGGCAGAGGGCTTCGGGCCAGGCCCGGCCCTGCTCGGACGCAACGTCGTCATCCGTCCCGACCAGCCACCGCCGGCGGACTACAGCGGCGCGCTTCGACTGCCGGTCACATCGAGCGACCTCGCCCATCCCGAGCAGGCCATCGCCGAGCTCCGCCGATCGGCGCTCTCGCGCCGGGCGCTGATGATCGAGCTCGAGGCCGAGGTCGCGCAAGCACTTGCCGCGCCGGAGACCACCTCCGCTCCCCCACACGAGCTGGGCCCACGCTTCGAGTTCCACCGCTCCACGCTCCACCACCTCGTGGTGTCCAACAGCGTCGACGCCACCGAGGCCGACGATCTGCGCTGGCCGCTGCTCGACCGGGCAATCGATCTCGGCGCCACGACGGTCGCCGACGGTCGCGGTGACATCGAGCTGCCCGACGGCAGCCGGGCGTGGCTCGATGGTGGGCCGATCCGCTTCACCGCGCCGATCGACGGCGTGCCGGTGCTGCACCGCATCGCCGTCGAACACGGCTCGCTCACCCCGTTCCGCTCCAACGACACCAGCGCCGATCTCGCCCCCGACCAGTTGGCCGCGGTGGTTCACGATGGTGGCGCGGCACGAATCATCGCCCCGGCCGCCGAGCGGGCCCGACACCTCTTGCGTCAGTGGTGCCTCCCGGCCGGGCCGGTCAGCCTGGTGGCCTTCAACAAGCGGGCCCAGGAGGAGATGCGCGAGCGCACCACCGACATGCGCGAGCTTCAAGTGCGCACGCTGAACGCGATCGCGCTGGCGATCGTCAACGGCAGTGCTCCGTTCGCCGCGCAGCCGCGGCAACTGCAGACCATCGACGAGCCAGAGGTGCGCCGCATCATCGGCAAGCTGGTGAAGTTCCCGCGCAAGCGAAACGCCGACCCGGTTGCCACCTGGATCGAGGCGCTGTCGCTGGCTCGACTAGGTCTGCGCGCGCCCGACCAGGTGGAGCAGATGTACGACGGCGAGGTCGATGGCTTCGCCGAGGTCTTGCCGCGGTACCGGCGCGAGCTCGAGCGATCGAACGCACTCGACTTCGACGAGCAGGTTCAGCGCGCCATCGAGGTGCTGCTCACCGACCCCGGCGCCCGCGCCGCAGCCCAGCGGGCATGTCGGATCATGCTCGTCGACGAGTTCCAAGACCTCACGCCGGCCCACCTGCTGCTGGTTCGCCTGCTCGCCGGGCCCGACGGTGCGGTGTTCGGTGTCGGCGACGACGACCAGACGATCTACGGCTACAACGGCGCCGAGCCGGAGTGGCTGATCGGCTTCGGCGCGTTGTTCCCCGGCGCGGGTGAGCATCCGCTCGAGGTGAACTACCGCTGTCCCGCCGACGTCGTGGCCGCCGCCGACATGCTGCTGCGCCACAACTCGCGGCGCGTGCAGAAGCAGATCCGGCCGGCCAAGCACGCTGAGGGCCTCACGGTCGAATTGGGCGACACACCGGTCGCCACCACCGTTCGGCTGGTTCGCGAGTCGGTCGATGCCGGAACATCGACCAGCGACATCGCCGTGCTCACCAGGGTCAACTCGCTGCTCGTACCGGTGCAGGTGGCACTGGCCCAACTGAGCATCCCCACCATCGGTGGCGTCGGGCGCGAGTTCGCCGAGCGCACCGCGGTGCGAGCCGCCCTCGCGTGGTTGCGCTTGGCCAACGCCGACGGCTCGCTCGACGGAGGCGACCTCACCGAAGCGCTGCGGCGCCCATCGCGGCCGATGCACCCCAACATCGCCAACTGGGTGGCCGAGCAACGATCGATCGATGGCTTGCGCCGCCTCGCCGCCCGCATCACCACCGAGCGCGACGCCCAGCGCGTCGACGAGTTCACCGACGACATCGAGCGGCTGCAGCGCATGGCTCGCACCCGCGGCACCACCGGCAGCCTGCTCGGCGCCCTGCGCGACTCGATGGGGTTGGCGTCGAGCATCGCCACCCTCGATGCCCATCGGCGGGGCATGAACCGAACTGCGCAGAACGACGACCTCACCGCCATCGCCCAGCTCGCCGAGCTGCAGCCAGATCCCACCTTGTTCGAGGCCTGGCTGCGCGACGCGCTGAGTCGCGCGTGGAAGCCGAGTGGCGTCACCCTGGCCACCGTGCACCGGGTGAAGGGCCAGGAGTGGCCGCTCGTGGTGGTGCACCACGCCGCCGCCGATCAGTTCCCGCATCGGCTCGCCGACGACGTCGAGGAGGAACGACGCGTCTTTCACGTGGCGATCACCCGGGCCAGCCGCCGATTGCACATCGTCGCCGACACCGCGCCGTCGCCGTTCATCGCCGAGCTCTTCAACGAGCCACCGAAGCTTCCAGCAGCAGTGCCTGGCCGGCTCGCCGGCCCCACTGTTGTCGAGCCGGCGCGCAAGCCGTTCGCGGGCAAGCCCGGCCACGGGCTCACCGCCGAGCAGGCGAAGTTGTTCGACGAGCTACGCGCCGTTCGCCGACACCTGGCCGCCGGCAAGCCGGCCTACATCGTCTTCTCCGACGCGGTGCTGCACGACATCGCCGTGATCAGGCCGGCCACCTTGGCCGACTTGGCGCGGGTGAAGGGCATCGGTCCGAGCAAGCTCGATCAATACGGGGCCGCAATCCTGGCCGTCGTCGAGTCAGCCGCACCCGAATCAGCTGCACCCGAATCAGCTGCACCCGAATCAGCCGGCTGAGCCGCGCAGACCGACCAGCCAGCGGCGCACGTTCTCGCCGAGGTGATCCACGTCGTAGCCGCCCTCTTGGAGCACCACCGTCGGCAGACCGAGCTGCGCCACCAGCGCCCCGCACCGCTCGAAGCCGGCGGTGGTCACCGCCAGGTCGCAGATCGGATCGGTGATGAACGTGTCGAGGCCGAGCGACACCACGAGAGTGGAAGGGCCGAACGCGGCGATCGCCGCGCAGGCCCGTTCGAGGGCGGCCACGAACCCGTCGTCGTCGGTGCGTTCGGGGAGCGGCAGGTTGAGGTTCGAACCGAGCCCTCGACCGGTACCGGTCTCGTCCGCATATCCGATGGTGAAGGGATAGGCGCGTGCCGGGTCGCCGTGAAGCGACACGTACTGCACGTCGTCGCGGTCGTAGAAGATCTCCTGCGTGCCGTTGCCGTGGTGGTAGTCGACGTCGAGCACGGTCACCTTCGTGCCGGTCGTGGATGCCACGTGATGCGCGGCAATGGCCGCGTTGTTGAAGAAGCAGTATCCGCCGTACAGCGAGGTGGCTGCGTGATGACCGGGTGGCCGGCACAGGCCGTAGGCCCACCTGTCGCCGTCGAGCACTATCTGGGTGGTGGTGAGCGCCGTGTCCACCGCTCCCCTGGCCGCGGTGTAGGTGCCCTCGGTGAGCGGCGTGGTGGTCTCGAAGCACCACCACCCGAGCCGACCGTTGATCGACTCGGGCTCACCCAGTTCGCTCATCTTGTTGCGCAGCGGGTTCCGGAAGAACACGTCCGGCACCACCTCGCGCGTGGCCGGCATGTAGAGCTGGTACTCGGCCCACGCCGTGCCGAGGAACCGCAGCAGGCCGGGATCGTGCACGGCTGCGATCGGTTCCGTGCCCCACTCGGTTGGTGCCGTGAAGCTGAACGACCCGTCCGCGGCGAGGGTCTCTTTGATCGTCTCGGCCCGTCCGATGTGCTCGAACGGGCTGTGCGTGCCCGACGTGTGGATCTCGGAGTGCGGATCGTGCAGCAGGTGGGCAGGTGTGTAGACGACTTTCACCTCTCCATCGTTGCATCTCGAACGACTGGCGCCAGCAGTCGCCTGCGGCCGGGTGCTACTTGATCGTCACCGCGTTGGGGAGGAACACCTCGTGGGCCGGGTGAAAGGTAACCTGTGGCTCGACGTTCACGCCGACCTGCGCCATCGCCGGCCCGAGTCGATCCTGGCCGAAGGCGCCGAAGGCCTCTTCGCTCTCCCATGCGTCGAGGTTGTGGTTGTCGTCCTGTCCAGCCATCCGCAAGCTGCGCGAACGGCGTCGTACTGGCTCGGGTTGACACCCGGAAGAACTACATGGGCGATGACAGCCATCGGGCTCTCCTTGAGTCGAGGCCAGCGGTCGCTGGCATCGCGTTGTTCGCCACCGCCGATCGAACGGATCACGAAAGTGCGGCCGCAGCACCACGACGAACGAGCCAGACTGGCGGGCGATGACGATCTCACCTTCCACGATCCTCACTGCCCGGCTCCGGCTGACGCCGTTGGTCGTCGACGACGCGGACGCGATGGTGACGGTGCTGGGCGACGCGCGCATGTACGAGTTCACCGGCGGCGCCCCTCTTTCGCTCGACGACCTTCGTGACCGCTATGGCCAACTGGTCGGTGGGCGTTCGGCGGACGGCGCCGAGCTCTGGTTCAACTGGATCGTCCGCCTCGACTCCGATGGTTCGGTGGTCGGCGCGATGCAGGCGACCGTCAGTGCCACGGGGTCGTCCGCCGAGGTGGCCTGGGAGGTCGGAGTCGCCTGGCAGCGGCGCGGATTCGCGTCCGAAGCTGCCGCCGGGATCGTGGAGTGGCTGGTCGACGAGGGTGTCGACCAGGTCAGAGCATCCATCCATCCCGGACATCACGCGTCGATCAAGGTCGCTGCGAAGTGTGGATTTTCTCCGACGGCCGAGACGATCGAAGGGGAAACCGTCTGGTTGCGGACTGTTTTTCGCTGAGCGCTACCACGCGGCGCCGGCCGACGGCCTCAAGTCGACCGATATCCGGCCGAAAACATCGGAGCAGCGAAGGGCGCCAGCGCCCAAGCCAGTGGGCGGACCCTATGGAGATCACAAGCCAACTCGAACCACGCCGGCGCCGGTCGGATTGGTTCGCGACCGGCACCAGGAGCGATGTCCGTACCTGGCTGCGCGGTCTTGCGGTAGCGATCGTGGCGTTGGCCGTCGTCGAAGTGGCGATCCGCCATGGGGTGCCCGCCCGGTCTGGCGCCGCCGCGGCTGACTCGCCGGGTTGGCTGCACAGCGCGGCGATGGGCGCTCCCGCGATCTTGCTGTTCGTGCGCGCCGCCCACGGTTCGGGTCGCGCCGCGGCCAGCCGGCTCGCATGGTTCGCCCTCGCAATCGGGGTGCTGATCCGCGCCGGCGCAACCTTGCTCGAACACCACGTGGACGGTGCAGAGGTGATCGGGGTCAGCGATCTCGCGATGATGTCGTCGTATGTCGCGCTCGCGATCGGCGTGGCCATGCTCACCCAACGGCACGGTCACGAAGGGCTGCGCAGCGTGCGCCTCGACGGCATGATCACGGTGCTAAGCCTCGGAGCGGCGGGCAGCGCGTTGTGGTTCGATGCCATCCTCGAGGTTTCGGGTGACCCACTCGTCGTGCTGGTCGCTCTTGCCTACCCGTTGTTCGACGTAGCGCTCCTGGTCCTCGTCCTCTCCGGACTCGCGCCGCACCGCTACCGACCCACCGTGTCGCTGTCGCTGCTGAGTCTCGGCGTGGTCGGGCTCACCGTGGCCGACTCGATCCACCTCCAGAACGTCGCCGTCGGGGCGCTCGGATCAGAGCTCTGGCTGCAGGACGCTTGGCTGATCGGCTCCGTGCTCTTCGGGATCGCATCGTGGGCGCCAACCGAACCGCTCGCTGTGCGACCCGACGAGGCCAACGCTGGAATCAGCGCCGTCCCGATCGTGTTCGCACTCCTGGCCATCGCCGTGCTCGGCGTGGGAATCGACAACGACGTGAACGTGTTCGCTTCGCTGTTGGCACTGGCCGCCGTGTCGCTGGTGATCCTCCGCACCGCGTTGACCGTGCACGAGCTGCGGCACACCAACGAGATATCGATCCTCGCCCGCACCGACGAGCTGACCTCGCTCACCAACCGGCGCGGCTTCCTGGAAGGTCTCGACCGGCTTCTCGACGTGAGCCCAGGCCGCCTGGCCGTGATGGTGCTCGACCTCGACGGGTTCAAGGACGTGAACGACTCGCTCGGCCACCACGCCGGCGACACCCTGCTCCAGCTCGTGGCCGATCGGTTCCGTGCCTGCGTCGGCACCGCCAGTCTGCTCGCCCGCCTCGGCGGCGACGAGTTCGGGGTGGTCAGCGTCGTGAACGACCAGTCCATGGCACTGGCGCTTGCCGGCGCGCTGCGGAACACGCTCGACGAACCATTCGTCGTCGAGGGGGTGACCGTGCGCGTCGGGGCGTCGTTCGGGGTGGCGTTGTACCCATCGCACGGCAAGACCCGGTCGGCTGTCCTGCGCTGCGCCGACGTGGCCATGTACGACGCGAAGCGGTCGCAGGCCGGCATCGCCGTTTACCGGCCCACCATCGACTTCAACACCCGTGATCACCTTCAGCTGCTCACCGACTTCCGGCGGGCGATCGACGAGCAGCACCTCACGCTGCACTACCAGCCGAAGGTGAACCTGCACGACGGCCTGATCATCGGCTCCGAGGCGTTGGTGCGCTGGCAGCATCCCACCCGCGGGCTGCTCTTCCCCGACGTGTTCGTTCCTGTCGCCGAGCGGGCGGGGATGATACCGGCACTCACCCGCACAGTGCTTGCGCAGGCGATCTCGTACCACGCCGAACGGTTCCCGGATCTCAGTGTGAGCGTCAACATCTCCCATCGGGATCTCGTCGACGACGGGCTGCCGGTGTACATCGGCGATCTGCTCGACATCTACCGCTTCAGCGCCGCCCAGCTGACGTTGGAGATCACCGAGACCGCGCTCGCCAACGATCCGTTCCGCGCGGCACGGGCGATCACCAACCTGCGCAGTGCCGGCATCAAGATCTCGATCGACGACTTCGGCGTCGGCTACTCGTCGATGGCGCGTCTGCTCGAGCTCCCTGTCGACGAGGTGAAGATCGACAAATCGTTCGTCATCGCCATGCAGCAGGACCGGCGAGCAGTGGCGATCATCAAGTCGACGGTGGAGCTGGCGAAGGCTCTCGACCTCCACGTGGTTGCCGAGGGGATCGAGAACCTCGAGGTCTTCAAGGAGATCGCCAGGGCCGGCGTGCACGTGGCGCAGGGCTACTTCGTGTCGCGGGCGCTGACCGGCGACGACTTCGCGAACTTCCTCGGCAGCTGCCTTCCTGGCGGCGCGACAGCAGCCGACACGCTGCAGATGTCGGCCGCGAACTACGCGCCGGAGACCAAGCCGTACCTGCCTCAGGGGCGCGTCGGCTGACGAGAATCAACCGACACGTCGGCATGGCTGGCCGGAAGGAAGGGTCGGGCAGGCGTAAGGTGCACCGGAATGGGACGCCGTCGCGTGCTCGCCGGCAGCATCGTGTTGGTCATCGCCGTCGGCGCCGTCGCCGCTCGCCCCTACTTCGCCGGACGCGGCGTGACCACGGTCGTGCCGTTGGACGAGCTGCAACGCAGGTACCAAGAGGCCGCCTCGGCGACGATCGCCACATCGACAGCAGCCACCTCGCCGGAGCGCGGGCGATACGACAGAGCCTTCCGGCCCGACCGCGACGGCGCGGCTGCCGAGGCCAGGTGTGTACGTGTACACCACCTCGGGCGGCGACTCGGTGGACGCGCTCAGCGGCGACCACCACCAGTATCCGACCACGACGGCGATCACGGTGACACTGTCGGGCTGCGGCGTGCTACAGCGATGGGACGCAGCCGTGGAGAGGTGGCAGCAGTGGACCCGGTGCATCGCTGGGGACGGCATCGCCCAGACCGACCGCACGAACTACGGCCAGTTCTTCGGGGTTGGCCAGACAGACGCTTACGACTGCGACGGCGAGCCCCGTCCGGTGACTGGGTCGCCCGGAGAGACGTGGTCGTTCACATGCCGCCACGTCGGAGATGAAGAGCTGGAGATCGTGAGCGGCACCGTGATCGGCATCGAGGCTCGCGAGGTGGACGGTGTCTCCGTCGAAACGCTGCACGTACGGCTCGTGATCGACCCTGGCACCTCGAACGACTCGCAGGTGACCGACAGCTGGTACCTCCTCGGCTCCGATCTGCTGATCGCCCAAACCGAAGCGAACGCCACGACGGAATCGACGGTGGTCGGCGAAGTGCACTACGTCGAGCAGTACAAGATCGAGCTGACCTCGCTCGAGCCGCTCGCCTGACACCCGCCGCCTCAGGCGAGCTCGAGGATCTCGTCCATGTAGTACTCGCGGCACTTGGCCCGCTGAAGCTTCCCACTCGAGGTCTTCGGCAACGTACCCGGCTTCACCAGCATCACGTCGCGCGGCGGAAGGCCGCACACCTCGAGCGTGCGGTGGTGGATCGCGTGTCGCACAGCTTCCAGCCACTGCACGTCGGGGCCGGCCACATCCGGGCCGCTCTCCTGGTTGCGCACCTCGGCGACCACGACCACGGTCTCCTTGCCCTTGTAGCCCTCCACGCCGAAGGCGATCACGTTGCCGGCGCGCACACCGGCGAGCAGCGCACAGGCGCGCTCGATGTCTTCAGGGAACACGTTGCGGCCGCCGACGATGATCACGTCCTTGATCCGCCCGCACAGGACGAGCTCGCCGTCGAGCACGTAGGCGAGATCACCGGTGCACAGCCAGCCGTCACGGAACAGGGCCGCAGTGGCGTCGGGGCGCTTGTAGTAGCCGGGGGTCACCGACGTACCACGCAGCAGGAGTTCGCCGACGTGGCGCTCCGGGAGCTCGGCGTAGGTCTCCGGGTCGACCACCCTCATGTCGAGCCCCGGAACGGCTGCTCCGAGCAGCGGCAGGCGCCGCACCTGAAGCTCGTCGGCGACATCTTCGAGCAGCAGCGGTTTGGCGATGCCGTCGCGCTCGAGCACCACCCGGTCGACGGAATCGGTTCGCAGCCCCCGGTGACGCGGTGGGAAGGCGCCACCGATGGCCACCTCAGCCATCCCGAACGCGGGGAACACGCTGCCGGACCGGAACCCGAACGGCTCCGCCGCGGCGACGAAGGCCTCCACTGCGTCGGGATCGACGGGCTCGGCGCCGCTGAGAGCCAAGGTGAGCGTGGAGAGGTCGAGGCCGTTGGCACGCTTCAGCGCCCGCGTGGCTAGCACCCACGCGAAGTTGGGCCCGGCCGTGGCGGTTCCGCCCCAGTCGCTGATCCATTGCATCCAGTTGCCCGGGTGGGCGAGGAAGTCCTGCGGCGCCGCCTGCACCAAGTGCACACCCCGACTCATCGGCAGCGACAGGAACCCCACCAAGCCCATGTCGTGATACAGCGGCAACCACGAGACCATCACCTCGTCAAGGCTCAACTCGGCAGCCTCGCAGCACGAGTCGATGTTGGCAGTGAGCACCCGGTCGGGGATCATCACGCCCTTCGGTTCGCTCGTCGACCCACTTGTGTACTGCAGGATGACCAGGCGCTCAGGGTCGGGCGAAGGGATCTGAAGGCGCTCGCCGCTCACCTGCCCCGGCGTGCCCGGCAACACGGCTCGCATCGCTTCGATCGGCGGATCACCGGGCGCTGCCGGGTAGAGGTCGGCGAGCAGATCGTCGATCAGCACCAGCTTCGCGTCGCCATGGCGGATCCGCGCCCGCGTGGTGTCGATGAAGACGTCGAGCGAGCCCATCCGCATCGGCAACGGCAGTACCATGCTGGCGCACCCAGCAAGCCAGCATCCCTGGACGATGGTCATCAGCGCCCGGCTGGTGGGTCCGAGGATCGCCACGTGATCGCCGGGCACCAGGCCGCGGGCCTGCAGCGCCGCCCCCACCACCCGCGCCTCGGCATGGACCTGGTTCCAGGGAACGAAGGCATCGCCGCCATCGCCAGTGGGCGCAACCGATGCCCCGACGAAGCGCACTCCGGTGGGGCGGTCGGCGGCGGCGATGAGGCGCTCGATGATCGAGACCGGTTGCGACATGAAACCAAACGTAGTGCCGGTCCACCCGTCCGTAGAATCCCACCGCGATGAGTACGACCAGCGAGCACACCCACACCGACGATCAACACGCCTTCAGGTACTCGGGTCCGCTCGCGCAGCAGATCGAGCTGCGATGGCACGACCGTTGGGAGGCCGAGGGCACCTTCTACACGCCGAACCCGGCGGGCCCGCTAGCCGATCCGGAAGCGGTCGGGAACAAGCCGAAGCTGTTCGTGCTCGACATGTTCCCGTACCCGAGCGGCACCGGCCTGCACGTGGGGCACCCACTCGGCTTCATCGGCACCGACGTGTTCGGCCGGTACAAGCGGATGACGGGCTTCAACGTGCTCCACGCGATGGGCTTCGACTCGTTCGGGTTGCCGGCCGAGCAGTACGCGGTGCAAACCGGTCAGCACCCGGCGGTCACCACGGCCCAGAACGTCGCCACGTACCGGCGCCAGCTGCGCAGGCTCGGCCTCGCCCACGACAACCGGCGCAGCGTCGCCACCAGCGACCCCGACTACTACCGCTGGACGCAGTGGATCTTCAGCCAGATCTTCGAGGCGTGGTACGACACCGAAGCGCAGCGCGCCCGGCCGATCAGCGAACTGGTCGCGGAGCTCGAGACCGGCCACCGTGCCACACCCGACGGTCGCGCCTGGCGCGATCTGTCGGCCGTCGAGCGCGCCGACGTGATCGACGGTCGGCGCCTGGCCTACATCGCCGAGACCCCGGTGAACTGGTGCCCAGGGCTCGGCACCGTCGTCGCCAACGAGGAGGTCACCGCCGACGGGCGCAGCGATCGTGGCAACTTCCCCATCTTCAAGCGCAGCATGCGCCAGTGGATGATGCGCATCACCGCGTATGCCGACCGGTTGATCGACGATCTCGACCTGCTCGACTGGACCGATTCGATCAAGGCGATGCAGCGCAACTGGATCGGCCGTAGCGAGGGGGCCCGCGTGCACTTCGCCGCGTCGCCGGCGCCGGGGGCGCCGGGGCCGGCCGGCACGATCGAGGTGTTCACCACCCGTCCCGACACGTTGTTCGGCGCCACGTTCATGGTGCTCGCTCCCGAGCACCCGGCCGTCGCCACTCTCACCACCGACGCCCAACGCGACGCCGTCGCCGCGTATCAGCGGGCCGCGCAGGCCAAGAGCGACGTCGCTCGGCAGGTAGACGACAAGACCAAGACGGGCGTGTTCACGGGTTCATACGCAGTCAACCCAGTCAACGGCCACGAGATCCCCGTGTGGATCGCCGACTACGTGATGATGGGCTACGGCACCGGAGCGATCATGGCGGTTCCGTGTGGCGACCAGGTTCGAGGGCCACGGCATCGAACCGACACTCGACACCGCGTCCTGGCCGAACGCGTTCGTCGGCGACGCGCCCTATGTCAACAGTGCCAACGCCGGGCTCGTCCTCGACGGCATGGCCAGCGTCACCGATGGCACTCGCCTCACCAACGAGTGGCTGGTCGCCAACGGCCACGGTGAAGCCACAATCAACTTCAAGCTGCGCGACTGGCTGTTCAGCCGGCAGCGCTACTGGGGCGAGCCGTTCCCGATCGTGTTCGACGACGACGGCGTGGCTCACGCCGTGCCCGATCACATGCTGCCGGTGGAGCTACCGCCCACCGACAGCTTCTCGCCGCGCACGTTCGACCCCGACGATGCGATGAGCGACCCCGAGAGCCCGCTCGACCGCCTCGACCACTGGGTACACGTCGAGCTCGATCTCGGCGACGGTCGTGGCCGACGGCGCTACCGGCGCGAGACCAACGTGATGCCGCAGTGGGCCGGCAGCTGCTGGTACGAGTTGCGCTACCTCGATCCCACCAACGCCGACCGATTCGTCGATCGTGCTGTCGAGGAGTACTGGATGGGCCCCAAGGCTCCTGGTCATCCCGGCGGCGTCGACCTGTACGTAGGCGGTGTCGAGCACGCCGTACTGCACCTGCTGTACGCCCGCTTCTGGCACAAGGTGCTGTTCGACCTCGGCCACTTGTCGTCGAAGGAGCCGTACCACCACCTGTTCAACCAGGGCTACATCCTCGCCGCGGCGTTCAAGGACGGGCGCGAGATCTACGTCGATCCCGAGGCCGTCGAAGAGCGCGACGGCAGGTTCTTCTTCGACGGCGAAGAGGTCTCGCGCGAGTGGGGCAAGATGGGCAAGAGCCTGAAGAACGGGGTTTCCCCCGACGAGATCTACGATGCGTACGGCGCCGACACGCTGCGGTTGCACGAGATGGCAATGGGCCCGCTCGACGCTTCGCGGCCGTGGGAGACACGTGATGTGGTGGGCATGTACCGCTTCCTGCAGCGCCTGTGGCGCAACCTCGTCGACGAAGAAGGCGGTGGGGTCCGCACCGACCTGCCGCCGATCGACGGCGCGACCGACCGCCTGCTGCACCGCACCATCCACGGTGTCCGCACCGACATGGAGGCGATGCGCTTCAACACCGCCATCGCCAAGCTGATCGAGCTGAACAACCACCTCACCAAGCTCGGTGGCTGCCCACTCGAGATCGCCGAACGTGTCGTGTTGTTGATCGCACCGCTCACCCCACACCTGGCCGAGGAGCTGTGGGGCATGTTCGGTCACGCCGAGTCGCTCACCTACGCCCGCTTCCCCACCGCCGACCCGGCGATGCTCGTCGACGACACGATCGAGCTGCCGGTGCAGGTGAACGGCAAGGTGCGGTCGCGCATCGTGGTGGCAACCGACGCTCCCGATGATGTGGTCTCCAAGGCTGCGCTCGCCGACGACAAGGTGGTTGCCGCGCTGGCAGGTTCGAGCCCGAAGAAGCTCATCGTCGTGCCCGGCCGGATGGTGAACATCGTCGTGTGAGCGCGCTCGATAGCGTGGCGGCATGAACGTCGAAGTCGTCGATTTCCGGTCGCCCGACGCGCCGGAGGCATTCACCCGATCGCTGCGACACACCGGTTTTGCGGTGCTCGTCAACCACCCCTTGCCACAGCAGCTGGTGCAGGAGATCTACGACGAGTGGCTCGCCTTCTTCGACAGCGACGCAAAGCACGCCTACCGCTTCTCCGACGGCACCCAGGACGGCTACTTCGGGCCGGAGGTGTCCGAGACCGCCAAGGGCTGTTCCGTGAGGGACCTCAAGGAGTTCTTCCACGTGTACCCGTGGGGCCAGTACCCCGCCGAGGTGAGCGACGCTGCCCTGCGCTACGCCGAACAGGCCAAGGTCATCGCCACCACCCTGCTCGGTTGGGTCGAGGCGAACACGCCGGACGAGGTGAGCGAGCAGTTCTCGCGCCCGCCCCGTCGATGCCGTGCGCGCCGCCGCGCACGAAGACATCAACCTGCTCACGGTGCTCCCGGCGTCGAACGAGCCCGGGTTGCAGGTTCGCGACGTGCGTGGCAACTGGCACGACGTTCCCTGCGATTTCGGCAGCATCGCGGTCAACTGCGGCGACATGCTGCAACTCGCCAGCGGCGGGGACTACCCGAGCACCACCCATCGGGTGATGAACCCCATCGGCGAAGGCGCCACCCGGTCGCGTCTGTCACTTCCGCTGTTCTTGCATCCCGCCGACGACGTCAGGCTCTCGGCCGATCGCACCGCGTTCGAGTACCTGCAAGAGCGCATCGCCGAGTTGCGCAGCCAAGACCTGAAGGCGAGCTGACCCGGCGCAGGCCGGCATCGCTCGTGTTCGGTTCACGCCGCAAGCGCATCCGCCGCCAGGCACCGGCCGCCGAGTTCCCGGCGGCGTGGCGGGCGCGGCTGGCCGTGCGCTGGCCCACCTGGTCGACGCTGACCGATGACGAGCAGGCTCGCCTCGAGGATCTCATCCTCGCGTTCATTGTCAACACCCGGTGGGAGTCTGCGAAGGGCTTCGTCATGACCGACGAGGTGCAGCTCGTGATTGCCGCCCAGGCCTGCCTGCTGGTGCTCGAGCTAGACATCGACATGTATCGCCGCGTCGACTCGATCATCGTCCACCCCCGCACCGTGGTGCTGCACGGCGAGCGTTACGTGGGATCGGGAATGGTGGCCGATGGGCCGCACGCCATCGCAGGACAGGCGCACCACCACGCCGGACCGATCCTCATCTCGTGGAGCACGGCCGCGTTCGAAGCCCGGCACACCAGGTCCGCCAGCAACGTCGTCTACCACGAGCTCGCCCACAAGATCGACATGCTCGACGGTGTCGTCGACGGCACTCCGCCGATCGCCGATCCGGCGCAGCGGGCGCGATGGATCGAGGTGTGCACCGCCGAGTACGAGCGGCTGTGCCACGGTCGTGCCAGCGTGCTGCGCGACTACGCGGCCACCGATGCCGGCGAGTTCTTCGCCGTCGCGACCGAGCAGTTCTTCACCCAACCCGTGGCACTCCGCGACGGCAACACCGATCTGTACGAGGTGCTGATGGCGTTCTACCGGCAGGACCCGGCGGCGCGGGCGCTCCCTGCTCGCTGAGGCGCGCCTCGGTCAGGTGAGCCCGCCGTCGACGCCGATCCACTGCGCGTTCACGTAGCTCGCCTCGTCGGAAAGCAAGAACGCGACCACATGGGCGATCTCCCATGCAGTTCCCTCCCGACCGAGCGGCAGTTGTCCGCTGAGCCGACTGGGTCGATGACGGGTGGCCTCGCGGCCGATCGAGGTGTCGATGAGGCCAGGAGCGACCACGTTGACCCTCGTGCGTGAGCGCTGGCCCTCGAACGCGGCGTGGCGCATGAGTCCGCCGAGTGCGGCCTTCGACGAGTCGTAGGCGGGGATCCTGCTGCCGGACCGGGAGCCCGCCACAGACGCGATGAGCACGATCGAACTGTCGTCGGCGAGGTGCCGGAGGCCGAGCTTGCAGGCGATGAAGTGGGCACGTGCGTTCACCGCGAACACCCGGTCCCAGTCGTCGCTCGACGTGTTCGCCAACCAGGCCGGTCCACCGATGCCGACGTTCACGACCAGCGCATCGAGACCACCGAGCACCTCGACCGCTTCGGCGAAGACGTGCTCCATCGCCGTCTCATCGGTTGCATCGGCGATGATCGCCTCGATGCGCTCCACCGGCGCGCTCGCACCTGCAGCGTGCAGCGCGATCGTGCCGGCGGTGCGGTCGGCGGCCACGTCGGTTATCACGACGGCCGCTCCTTGCCTGGCAGCGTTCACGGCGATCGCTCGCCCGTTGCCGACGGGCGTGTCGGCCGACGGCTGCCCGCGATCGTCCTGTCCACCACCGACCACCAGAACGCGTCGACCACGCAAGCGACCCGAGGGCGTCGACTCTCCCTCGCGGGCGGCGCCGATCACCCGGTCGGCCCCGATCACCTGGTCGCCGGGGGGCACGCCAACGGCCACCTCAGGCCGCTGGCGCGGTCAGCTGGGCGAGGATCGCGTTCGGGTTGAAGTAGATGCGCTCGCAGACCAGTCCAGCTCCCTCGAACTCGAAGACCGCCACCATTCGCTCGCGGAAGGTTCGGCCGGTCGGCGCGAGATCGCCGATCGCGCCGAGGTGGGTGCCCTTCAGCCAGAACTCGCAGATCACGGCGTGATCGGCATGGTGCATGGCGATGATCTCGTTGCTCTGATCGGGGAAGGCGCGGCGGCTGTTGCGGAAGTACGCGGCCACCGCCTCGGCTCCGTCGTGCACGGTGCCCAGGCCGATCAGCTCGTATCGCGGGCGGGTGAAGGTGGCCAGGGCCGCCTCGAAATCGAGCCGGTTCTCGGCATCCATGTGCTCTTGCAGCACTCGCTCGCGCTGCTGCCTGATGGTGTCGCCAACGGAATCGCTCATGCCCTGCCCCTCGTGTCGGATACGGCTTCCGTGTCGAGTCTGACACATCGCCCGCCGATCGGATCAGGGGTGATAACCGATGACGTCGACCACGATGTGGGTAGCCGTCATGGTGTACAGGCGCACCCTTCCGGCAGCGTCGACGTCGGCGACGACCAGGTTGGCCACCGTCTGCCCGGCCAGGAAGTTCACGCTGGCCGCGTTCGGGCGCGGGGCGCCACACGCGAACACCGCCACGAACCCGGCGCGTGCCGGTTCGGTGATGGTGAGGTTGAGCACCACGGAACCGGCCCCCACCGGAACGCCACCGCGACCGGCGACGCGCAGCTCGGTGATGCTGTCGAGCGGCCGACGACCGATTCCCGAAGACTCCCCGTCGATGGTGCCGGTCGGTTGCGCGGCGCGGGTCTCGAGCAGGCGGGCCGGCTGCACCGGAACCACGCTGGCGCCGCTGGGGTGGTGGCCGGCAACATCCACCACGAGATCGACCGGCGCGTACGTGTACAGGCAAACCGTGCCCGCTGTCGACACGTCGACCAGGACGGAGTTGGAGATTGTGCCACCGGTGACGTAGTTCAGCTGCGACGCGTTCGGGCGCGGCTCGTCGCATGCGTAGACGGTGATGAAACCGGCGCCGCGGGCGTCGACCACGGTCACGTTCAACACCACGGAACCGGCGTTGGCCGGCACATCGGCGCGGCCGGAGACCTTCAGCTCGGTGACCGTTCCGGCCTCACGGAAGCCGATCTCGTTGAAGGCGCCGTCGAGCGTGCCGGTCGGCTGCGCGGCTCTGGTCTCGAGCAGTCGGGCCGGTTGCAACGGGACGTAGCTCGATCCTTCAGGGAAGTAGCCGACGACGTCGATCACCAGGTCCATGGCCACGAGGTTGAACACGCACAGCCGCCCATCGGCGCTGAGCTTCACCGTGGCCGACGCCGAAAGGGTGACGCCGCGACCATGGTTGAGCTGGGACGCCACGGGCTGCGGCGATCCACACGGGAAGAGGGTGACGTAGCCGTTGGCGGCGGTGTTGGTGACGGTGACGTTCACGGTCGCCGCGGTGGCCGCCGACGACACCCCGGCGCGGCCGGCGATCGGTAGCTCTGTGACGCTGTTCGGTTCGCGCGGTCCGAGCGCGTACGAGGCTCCATCGATGGTGCCGAGCCCGCTGCCAGAGCGCGTCTCGAGCAGGCGGGCCGGCCCGACGGGGCGAAATGCCGATCGGCCGGAGCCCTCCAGCACGGCGATCGCCCACGTGGTCGCGGAGCCGCCGGGCGCGACGATCGACGAGTCGCCGAAGATCTGTTCGCTGCCGTAGACGCGCGCCCCGCCGAACACAAGGATCCGGTCGCAGCCGGCGGCGACGAGTGTGGCCATGCCGGTGCGGATCGATGAGGTGGTGGGCACGAAGCCGAAGTGATCGAAGGCGTTGACGCCACACATCAGGGTTTGGACCGAAGCATCGTTGGCCCGCGCGATCGACGCACCCAGGTCGCCGGAGTACTGGGCGAACGACATCAGCCAGCCGGACCCGGGCAGGTCGGCCAAGGCGTTGTCGACCGCGCTCGGCAGGTGGTTCGAGAACGGACGGATGCCGGAGCGAACGGTCGCGTCGGCCAAGACCAGGTTCCAACGGGTCTTCAGGATGGCCCACTGCTGGAGGTTCGGGTCGAACTCGTCGCCCATGTCCCATGCCGCGATGTGCTGGAAGACCGGCGCCCAGAAGTCGAGCGCCTCCGTGCGCACTGGCATCTCGTTCGACCACACCCGCTTGTCGTACACGACGGTCTTCATTCCTGCCGCGGCGTTGATCTCGACCAGGCGCATGTACAGCGCCGGGCTCACGTACCGGTTGGCAGGGAACGCCGGGGTGTAGTCGGCCGTCGGCACGTTGCACGGTCCGAAGGTTGCGTCGATGCCGGCGACCGTCGCCATCGCCGTGGCCGAGGCCTGGGCGGCCGGGTCGTCGGGATGCACGCCGCACCATGCCCAGGCGTCGACCTGGCGAACCCCGTCGCCCGGCGCGGCTTCGACGCCGGCGACCATCGGGTCGGCGAGCACCGCCACCGAGAGGGTGACCAGCGAGCTCACGGCGATGGCGATGATCTTGTGCAACGTGTCCTCCAGCGGCGTGAACGCCGTCCTCGATCGCCCGTCCGGATGCCCATCTTACGACGACCACTCTGGCATGCCACCGCGGCCACTCATAGTGGTCATCCGGTCCCGATCGCCGAAGCTGCGAGACTACGCGGGTTCGGCCGATCGAAGCGAGGAGCTGCAGTGGAAGACGAGTCGATCGGGTCGCCGTCGACCACGCGCAACCTGCGCCCGCTGCGCGACTTCCTGGCCACCGAGTCCGGCAGCGGAGTGCTGCTGGCGGCGAGTGCTGTCACGGCGCTGGCCTGGGCCAACTCCCCGTGGTCGCGGTCGTACGTCGATCTCTGGTCGAGCTCGGCATCGGTCTCGGTTGCCGGTCACACGTTGGAGCTCGACCTCCAACACTGGATCAACGACGGCCTGATGGCGATCTTCTTCCTCGTGGTCGGGCTGGAGATCAAGCGCGAGCTGGCCAGCGGGCACCTCTCCACGAGGAAGGCCGCGCTTCTCCCTGTGGCCGCGGCCATCGGGGGAATGGTGATGCCGGCGCTGATCTACCTCGCCATCGCCGGGGGAACCGCCGCCCAGGGTTGGGCGATTCCGATGGCCACCGACATCGCCCTGGCCGTCGGGGTCGTGGCTGTCGCCGGCAGCCGGGTGAAGCCATCACTGCGCGTGTTCCTCCTCGGGCTGGCGATCGTCGACGACATCGGGGCGATCATCATCATCGCCGTGTTCTACACCGACGACGTCACGTGGTCGTGGCTGGCCACAGCGGCGGCGGTGCTGTTCGCCACGGCCGCTGCTCACCGCATGGGCGTGCGCCGGGCGACCGTGTTCGTGGTGCTCGGCGTGGCGTTGTGGCTCTCGCTGCACGAGGCCGGAGTGCACGCCACTCTCGCCGGCGTCGCACTGGGCCTCCTCGCCCCCAGCAGGCCACACCTCACCCCCGAGTTCATCGATGCCGATGAGCTCGCCGACGTCTCGTCGGTGAAGGCCGCGCAGGCGACCACCGAGATCGCCCGCGCCTCGGTCTCCGATGTGGAGTGGCTGCAGCACGTGCTGCACCCCTGGACGAGCTACCTCATCGTGCCGTTGTTCGCATTGGCGAACACCGGGATCGAGATCTCGTCGACGGGCCTCGGCGACGCGGCACGCTCGCCGATCACGTGGGCGATCATCGCCGGTCTGGTGATCGGCAAGCCGCTCGGCATCATCGTCAGCAGCCGCCTCGCGGTGCGGGCGGGTATTGCCGCGGCGCCAGAAGGCGCAGCCGGGCGACAGATGCTCGGTATCGGCAGCGCCGCCGGAATCGGGTTCACGGTGGCCCTGTTCATCACCGAGCTGGCCTTCGACGATCCCGCTCGGCAGGCCGACGCCAAGCTCGCTGTCCTCGTCGCGTCGGTCATGGCCGCGGTGGTCGCCGCGGTTCTGCTGCTGACCGAAAACCCAGCGCCCGAAAACGCGGCGCCCGAAAACGCAGCGAAGGGGGATGCCCCGAGGAGCACCCCCCTTCGCTGACGTTTCGCTCAGGCGTTGACTGCCACCACCGTCATGGCGATGGGGCCTGTCGAGTCGTTGTGCGAGACCGCACCGATGTACCGGCCTGGCGCGAGGCCTGCCCAGTTGACGACGACGGTTCCGGTGGTGCCGCTCACCGCGGAGGCCGGCGCCGAGCCGACCGCCAGACTGCCGCCCGAAGCGGCCGGCACGATCCAGTTGTCGATCGAGAACGCGAGCGACGCGCTGGGAACCGCCCAGCCGTGGACGACCAAGGTGTAGTCGCCGTCGGCCGGGGCAACCAGATCGATCAGCTCATCGGTGCCACCGCTGGTGCTGGCGGCCACGATGTTGCCGACCGCGTCGAGGAGGTACAGGTCGATGTCGGGGGCGCCGGGTATCACCAGCTCCCACCGGACGAACGCGGCCCCGGACAATGTGATCGGGAGCTCCACCACACCGGCGCCGTCGTCGGCGCTCGGGTACGTCGAGTCGGGATCCTGGCTCACGCTGCCGGTCATCG
>VFMC01000479.1 GCA_006515795.1 Acidimicrobiaceae bacterium
GCCGTTGAGAATCTCGAACAGGCTGCGCATCATCTCGAACATCGGGACCAGCGGCTGGTACTTGGCCACGGTCTCGGCGTCACGTTCGGTCAGAATCGCGTTGACCGCCGTGTAGGTCATCCGCGCGTCACTGCGGATGACGCCGTCGTGCATCTCGTGCCGCACCACCTCGCCCTTGTCGGTCACCTCCATCAGGCACGACTGCACCAGGCGATCGACGTGGGGGTTGAGGCTGCACAATCCTGTCGACAAGTCCGACGGGAACATGTGGATGGCGCGTTCCGGGAAGTACACCGACGTGCTGCGTTCAAAGGCCTCGGCATCGAGGGCCGACCCATCGCGCACGTAGTGCGCGACATCGGCGATGTGCACGCCGAGCCAGTAATGGCCGTTCGGCAGCCGCTCGATCGAAATGGCATCGTCGAAGTCGCGCGCGTGCTCGCCGTCGATGGTGACGACCGTCCGGTCGCGAAAGTCGGTGCGGCCGGCCAGGTCCTTCTCGCGCACTGCGCTACCGATGCGCTTCGCCTCCGCCACGGCTTCAGGGCCATGCTCGTCGGGAATACCGTGCTTGCGGAGGATGATCTCGGTGTCGACGCCCGGGGCGCTGATGTCGCCGAGGATCTCGGTGATGCGTCCGGCCGGACCGCGCGAGGGCGTGGGCCATCGCGTGATCACCACCGTCACCATCTGACCGGCCTCGGCGCCCATCGCCTCGTCACGTGGAATCTGCACCTCCGCGGTCAGCCGCTTGTCGAACGGCACCACGAAGGCCAGCCCCGTCGCATCGACGTCGAAGCGGCCGACGATGCTGGTCGAGGCGCGCTCGAGTACCTGGACGATCTTGCCCTCGGCCCGGCCATCATCGCGGTAGCGCTCAATGCGCACGACGACGCGATCCCCGTGCAGGGCCTCCTGCATGTTGTGAGCGGCGACAACGATGTCGCGGGTCAGGCCTTCGATGGGCCGCTCCGGCGCCACGAAGCCGATGCCCGAGGCATGGCCGTCGAGCTTACCCACCACCAGGTCCATGCGGTCGGGCATGCCGTACAGCTTGCCCCTCACGAGCACCAGTTCACCGGCCTCGACCAACTGGCGCAGCAGGCGCTTGAACGCCACCTTGTCCTCTGCCGGCACGCGGAACACGCTCAGCAGCTCGCGCGCAGTGGCCGGATGCGGCACGCGGGCTCGCATCTGGCGGAGGAGGTCTTCACGCTTCATGGATCACGATCACTTGTAAGTCACCGACATTCGTATGGGTGCGCCCCAGGCGAACCAGGTCGTCCAGGGGCGCGAAGAACGCGAACGAGTTGTTCGCGGCCAGGTAATCGGCCGGCGCTGCGAGCCCGGCCAGCGCGGCACGCGCCATCGTCGACGAGTCGGCCATGGCGCCGGCGACGCCCGACGAACCATCAATACCATCGGTACCGATGCTGGCGGCAGCCATCGAGATCCCCGTCGCGGGGCGCCCTCCCCCTCCATCATTCGCGAGGGCCTCGGCGATTGACAGGACAAACTCGAGGTTGCGGCCGCCGATGCCGGTACCGGTCAT
>VFMC01000080.1 GCA_006515795.1 Acidimicrobiaceae bacterium
CGGTCGTACGGCATCTCGGACTCCGCGCCGATCAAGGTGATCCGCCCGGCGAAGCCGTCGGTTCGCAACGTCTCACAGGCGCGCAGGCCAGCAAGAGACGCCCCCACGACGATCACATGCTTCACGAGGCGAAGCCAGCCGCCATGTCGCTCATGGCCGAACACTAGACGTGCGCATCCGAGACCTCATCGGGACTCATCGGGACTGTCGTGTGGTGCCCGCTACCGTCAGGGCCATGACTGCAATGAGCGTCGACCCGGTTCTGCTCGCGCCGTCACCACCATGCACGCTCGCCGATGCCTGCGACATCGCCAGCCGGTTCGGGCTCGCCGCCGCCGCCGCCCATGACCTGGGCAGCGAACGCGATCGCACCTTCATGCTGCTCGACGCCGACGGGCGCGGGCTCGCCGTGATGAAGGTCTCCAACGCCGCCGAGGCCGCTGACACGCTCGACATGGAGGCCGCCGCGGTCGAACACATCGCCAGTGTCGACGCCGGGCTGCCCATCGCCCGGCCGTGGCCCGTGCCCGGCGCCGCCGACGGAGATCCGCTGCATCGCGTGGCATGGCATCACGAAGGCAGCACCCACTGGGCGCGCATGTACAGCCTGATCCCGGGTCACGCCCGTCACGATCCGCGCACCCTCGACGACGCCGCCCTCATCGCCTGGGGCACCACGACGGCGCGCCTCGGCCGCGCCCTGCGCGGCTTCATCCACCCGCGGGCCGTGCGCACCATGCCATGGGACGTGCAACACGCGTCGCGGTGCCGGACAATGGTTCCCGCGATCAAGGTTCCGTCGACCCGGCTCGCCGTCACGCGGGTTCTCGATCGCTTCGATGCGGCAATCGCACCGCGGTGGCCCACGCTGCGCGCCCAGGTCGTGCATGGCGACCTCACCATCGACAACGCCCTCGTCGACGACGCCGGCCGCATCGTCGGCATTGTCGACTTCGGCGACATGAGCCACACTGCGCTGGTGGGCGACATCGCTTCGGTGCTCGACTCGCTCGGCACCGGCCGAAGCGACAGCGACCTCATGCGAGTCGCCCGGCTGGTGCTCGACGGGTACCAGCGCATCACGCCACTCGATGCCGACGAGCTGGATGTCGTGGGCGACCTGTGGGCCACGCGCCTGGCGATCGGCGTTGCGATCGCGTCGTGGCGTGCCGCGGAGGGTCTGGAGGAAGCCGAGTTCGCCGAGCGCTACAACGACAGCGCCGTCGCCATGCTCGATCACCTCCTGTCGCTCGGCTACGACGGTGTTCGCCGGGCGCTGGTCGATCCCCACGACGGCGGTGAAGGTCGTGGGTTGCTCGCCGCTCGGCGCGACCGCGTGTTCGGGCCGGCGGTCGAGTCGCTCAGCTACGACTCCCCGATCCAGATGGCTGCCGCCGAAGGAACGTGGATGTTCGACACCGACGGCCGCCGGTACCTCGACATGTACAACAACGTTCCGTGCGTGGGGCACACGCACCCGCGAGTGGTAGGCGCCATCGCCCGCCAGGCGCGGTCGCTCAACACCAACCTGCGCTATCTGCACGGCTCGGCGATCGAGCTTGCCGAACGGCTCACCGCCACTTGTCCACCATCGCTCGACACGGTCTTCTTCATGAACTCCGGCTCCGAGGCCAACGACCTCGCCTGGCGCTTGGCCACCACCTACACCGGCAACACCGGCGGGCTCTGCACCACCTGGGCGTACCACGGCATCTCCCAGGCGATGGCCCCGCTGTCGCCCGAGACACTGCCCGAGCAGCATCTTCCGGCACACGTCGAGCGATGGGCGCCGACCGACACCTATCGCGGTCTCCACACCGACGTGTCGGGCTTCACCGCGGCGATCAGTCGCCTTGCGGCGCGGGGCATCGCCCCGGCGATGACCATCCTCGACGGCGTGCTGCAGAGCGACGGCGTGTACGACCTCGATCCCGCGTACGTACGCGAGCTGGTACGCCTCACCCACGCAGGCGGCGGGCTGTGGGTGGCCGACGAGGTGCAGGGCGGGCACGGCCGAACCGGCGAGACGATGTGGTCTTTCGAGCGGTTCGGCATCGTGCCCGACTTCGTGACGCTCGGCAAGCCGATGGGCAACGGCCATCCGGTCGCGGCGGTGATCACCCGCCGCGAGATCGCCGAGCGGTTCGCCGCCGACACGGTCTTCTTCTCCACGTTCGGCGGCAACCAGGTGTCGGTCGCTGCCGCGCACGCCGTGCTCGACGTGATCGACGACGAACGGGTGTTGGCGAGGGTCACGCGAGCCGGGTCGGCGCTGCGCGACGAGGTGCGCGCCGCAACGGCCGGCGTCGAGTGCATCGGCGACGTTCGCGGCATGGGCTTGGCCAACGCGATCGAGATCGTGGGCGACCGCACGAACAAGCAGCCCGACGCGGCCCGAGCCGCGGCGATCAAGGACGCGCTGCGGCGCAACGGCGTGCTGGTGGGCACCACCGGCTCGGCGGCAAACATCTTGAAGGTGCGGCCGCCGCTCGCCTTCACGACTGCCGAGGTCGCGTTGTTCGTCGATGCCCTCGTGCAGTCACTCGACGGCGAGGTGTAGCGCTTCGAGCCCGCGGAGGACGAAGGTGGGCTGGTACCTCGGGGTGGCGGCGAGCTCCACGGTCGCGGCCCG
The DNA here is from genome assembly GCA_006515795.1 of Acidimicrobiaceae bacterium. Lineage (GTDB taxonomy): Bacteria > Actinomycetota > Acidimicrobiia > Acidimicrobiales > Ilumatobacteraceae > VFMC01. The sequence continues at coordinate 2,633 of VFMC01000080.1, forward strand.
CTCGACGAGCGCGGCGACCGACACCTCCAGCTCCAATCGCGCCAGCGGCGCCCCGATGCAGAAGTGGATGCCCCCGCCGAAACCGACGTGGGCGGTGTCGCCGCGTGCCGCGTCGAAGCGAGTCGGGTCGACGAAGCGGCGTGGATCGCGGTTGGCCGAGCCGAACAGCATCGCCACCTCGGCACCGATCGGCACCGCCGTGCTGGCGATCTCCACGCCCGGTTCAAGCACCCAGCGCTCGAACAGTTGCAGGGGGGCGTCCCAACGGATCATCTCCTCGATCGCCGTCCGCGGCGTCACCGCACCGCTCGTGACCCGTGCCCACTCGTCGGGGTGCAGCAGCATCGCCCGCATGCCGTTGGCCAGCGAGTTCACGGTGGCCTCGTGACCCGCCTCGAGCAGCACCATCACGGTCGAGGTGATCTCTGCGTCGCTCAAGCAGTCACCCTCGTCCTCCACCGCCACGAGCGCACTGACGAGCGAGGTGTCGGGCCGGCGCCGCTTGGCGCGCATCACGTCGCGGGTGTAGGCGATGAACTCACCAGCGGCTCGATCCGCGGCGACCTTCATGTCATCGGGCGTGGCCAGCTCGTACATCTTCACGATCGCGTGCGACCAGTCGAGCAGTTGCCGGGTGTCGCCGCGGGGCACGCCGAGCATGGCGCAGATGACCGCCATCGAGAACGGTTGGGCGTAGTCGGCGATCAGGTCGAACCGGCGGCGCTCGACGCATTCGCCGAGCAACTCGGCGGCAACCTGTTCGATGGATGGGCGCAACGCCTCGACGGCGCGCGGCGTGAACACCTTCGTCACCAGCCGGCGCAGGCGCGTGTGGTCGGGGGGTTCGAGAGACAGCAGCGACCACCGCTCGTGCTCGTGGAAGTTCGACCACCTCGGATCGGGGTCGGGCCGGCCGAGCTCGGCGTGGGTGTAGCGATGCGAGTACGACCGGCCGAGGCGGCGATCGCGGAGCGCTTCGTGCACGTCGGCGTATCTGGTGATCAGCCACTGGTCGGTGCGCTCGTCGTGCACGATCGGTGTGGCGTCGCGCAATGCTGCGAGCACCTGGTACGGATCGGCGATGAATCCCGGATCGGTCACGTCCAACGCACCCAGCAGGTCGGCGAACTGCCCCATTCCGTCAGTCTGACCCGTGGTGCCCACCTCGCGGCCATCGTGCCTCGAGGGTTCGCGGTTTGCGGAAGACCGTGCCCGTCGGAGACTCGTGATGGGCGAGCTCGATGCCGGGGAGGAGGTCGAGCACGGCGTCGACGACGGCCCTTGTCTCCATCCGTGCCAGTTGCGCGCCGAGGCACGCGTGGGGCCCCTGGGCAAAGGCCACGTGCGACCGGGAGTTGACGCGCTCGATGTCGAAGCGGTCGGGATCGTCGAACACCGACGGGTCGCGGTTGGCTGCGGCGATCGACACCACCACGAGGTCGCCGGCTCCGATCTGCGCCCCTTCCAGCTCTGCGTCCCTCGTGGCGTAGCGGTCGACGCGTGCCGCCGCCGGTTCGAGGCGCAACGACTCGTCCACGGCGGCGTCGATGAGAACTCGGTCGCCGCGGACGAGCTCGAGCTGGGTGGGATCCGAGAGCAGGTGGTACAGCAGGTTCGAGGTCATTCCCTCGCTGGTCTCGATCCCTCCGAACAGGAACACCGCGGCGTTGGAGATCAGCTCGTCAGCAGACAACTTGGGCGCAGCATCGCGCAGTACCGAGTCCGGACGCCTGGCCGCGTCGTCGATGGCCGATCCGAGCAGCGAGAACGCCCGCGTCGCCGATTCTCCGGCGGGCTGTCCGAACGAAACCCGCTCGACCGCCGCCACGATCTCGTCGTACCATCCGCGCAGGCGCCCGGGGTCGAGGCGTTCGATGCCCAGCGACAGCGCGGCCACTGCGGCTGCCATCGGGCCGGCGAGCTCGCCGCGGAGCTCGGCCCCACCCCGTGGCGCGAGATCGGCCACGTGACGCCTCGCCATCCGCTCGATCAACGACTCGTATCGGCGAGCGACCTCGCTGGGCCGAAAGGCCGCGGCGAAGGGTCCCCGATGCCGCTGGTGCTCCGACCCGTCGAGCGAGAGCATGCTCGGTCCCACCACCTGTGCCGTGCTGAAGCGCGGATCGTCCACCGTGAACCCGGCGTCGTCGCGCATCACGGCGATGCACGCAGTGCGCGAGGTGACCACCCAGCCGTCGATGGCCGGCACCCACGCGACGGGCGATTCGCTGCGGATCGCGGCGAGCACCTCGTGGTGGGCGCTATCGAGATCCTCGATCGTGACCCGCGTGGCCGCCGTCATCTCATCCATTCACCCCTCACACCCCGGAGCTGGTGACGGCATCGATCGAGGCGCGCAGGGTGGAGACCAGCGTGTCGATCTCGTCGTCGGTCACGATGAACGGTGGGGCGAGCATCACCGCGTTCGGTACCGGCCCCGAGCCGGCTGGGTACACCCAGCAGTCACGCTGCATCGCCGCGGCGACCACCGCGTCGCGGCTGCAATCGAGCTCGATGCCGTAGAACAAGCCGCGACCACGGATGTCGATGACCGCTGGATGGCCGGCGAGAACGTCGCGTAGGCGGGTGCCGAGCAGCTCACCCATCGCCCTGCTGCGCTCGACGAGCTGCTCGCGCTCCAAGATGTCGAGCACGGTGTTGGCGGCTGCGCACGAGGCGTCGTTGCCGGTGAACGTGAAGTACATGAATCCCGACGTCTTCAGCACCTCGGCAACATCGGCGTTGGTTGCGACTGCGCCCATCGGCACGTAGCCGCCGCCGAGCCCCTTGCCGCCTACGATCACGTCGGGTTCGAACGGGAAGTGCTGGTGCCCGAACTTGAGCCCGGTACGGCCGTAGCCGGTCATGACCTCATCGGCGATCAGCAACACGTCGTGCTCGCGACACAGCTCGGTGACCACGCGCCAGTACTCGTCGCTGGCGGTCAGGCATGCGCCGGCGGCACCGGTGATCGGCTCGGCGATGAACCCGGCGATGGTTGAGGGATCTTCCTGCTCGAAGACCTTCACCACCTGCTCGGGATCGTCCCAGGGCACCTTCGGGAACGGCAGCAGCAGCGGCTCGTAGCCCGCCTGACGGCCGAGGTGGCTGGCCGCCGACATGGTGCCGAGGGTCATGCCGTGGTAGCTGGGATGCCGGCCGATCACCTTCCACCGATCGCGGCGACCCTTGCCCACCTGGTACGCACGGGCGAGGCGCAGTGCCGAGTCGGTGCTCTCGCTGCCGCCGCTCGTGAAGAACACGTTGCCGAAGCCTTCAGGCAACCACCGTTCGACCAGCCGGTCGTGGAGCTCGAGCCGCCACCGCGTGGGCCACAGCGGCACCACGTACCCGCACGCGGCCATCGCCTCGCGTGCCGCGTCGGCAACCTCGGCGCGGCCCCACCCGATGTTGCCGACGATCGCCCCGGCGGCGCCGTCGAGGATCCGGCGACCGTCGGCGGTGTGGAGGTAGCACCCGGATCCACCGACGATGGTGGGCAGTGGTGCGGCAGTGGGAACGAAGGCGTATCGGTTCGGATCGGGCATCGCCCTCAGTTTCGCAGAATCAGACCGCCGGACCTGCGGCGAATCCCGCAGCACCCTGATGATGCCGGAACATGATCGACAGCCGCGGCCCGGCGGCGTGGGCGACCTTCGGGACGCAGTGCTCCCACTCGTTCTGGCACGAGCCGCCCATCACCAGCAGATCACCATGGCCGAGCAGCCAGGATTGCGAAGGCCCGCCACCGCTCGGTCGTAGCTGGAAGGGGCGTGCCGAACCGGTGCTGACGATCACCACGGTGGGATCCTCCCCTGCCCACACCTCTCGGTCGCGGTGCCAGGCGACGGAGTCTTGCCCATCTCGATAGAGGTTGAACCCGATCGCGTCGAACGGTCGGTGGTAGTGGCGCGACAGAACCTGCCTGGCATCGGCCAGCACCGCGAGCGGCTCGGAGGCGTTGGCGGTG
>VFMC01000480.1 GCA_006515795.1 Acidimicrobiaceae bacterium
AGTTGTTGGCCAGGTTGCCGCCGATCGAACAGCTCTGCTGGCTGCTCGGATCGGGCGCGAAGTGCAGCCCATGGGCCTCCACCGCCCGGGTGAGGTCGAGGTTCAACACTCCCGGCTCCACCCACGCGAAACGGTTCACCGGATCTACCGAAAGCACCCGGTTCATCTTGGTGAGCACGATCACGACCGCGCCCCGAACCGGCGTCGCTCCCCCGGCGAGGCCTGTTCCTGCGCCACGTGCCACGAACGGCGTGCGATGAGCAACGGCGATGCGCACCGCGGCACGAACCTCGTCGACGCACACCGGAAAGCACACCACGCCCGCCTCACCCTCGATGTTCGAGGCATCGCGACGGTAGAGGCCGAGCTCGGTGGAGCCGGATCGAACGCGGCCGGGTGTCAAGGCCTGCTGCAGAGCCGAGATCAGCGCCCTGTTCACGCCTTCACCAGCTCAGGCGCGGCGCTTCGCACGCTTCGGATCGTCGCGGACCTGACGAAGAACTATCACCTGTCCGGCCTCGACCGGACGGCCATCGACCAGCACCGTGTCGACGTCGTCGAGCTCGTCGGCCAAGGTGGACGTTCGACCATCGAGGCGCGCCCGCAACTCGAGCTCCTTTGCCTTCATCGCCCGCCGGCCATCGCGCATCGCCTCCATCACGTTGTGACCGCGATCGCGAATCGATCCCGTCGCCCGCTTGGCCACCTGAACCGGCGCCAGCTCGTTGGCGACCGACTTCACCTTTCGTTTGGCGGCCCCCACGCCGACCACTCCGGCGGCGAGGCCACCCACGAACCAAGTCAGGCGCTTCATCATGCAGTCCGTCTCCCTTGCGGCTTGGTGTCGGTCTTGCCGCGCCAGCGCTTGACCGCTCGACTGGTGCCGGTGGCGAAGGCCGCAGTCTTGATGACCGGCGTGCTCAGCGCGGCGCGGGCGACGCGCCCGCTGCCGGCCATCGCACCACTGATCGCCTCGGCCGATCCGAGCACCTTGTCGAAGCGCTCCAGATCGGAGCGCGCCTCTTCGACGACCTCTGACGCCGACTGTGTCGACGCGCGCAGTTCCGCCAGGAGCGGCCCGGCTTCGGCGCGCAGCGTCGCGACTTCGCCGCGCAAGGCCTTCAGGGTGTCGAGCACCCTGAAGAGCACCACGATCAATGCGGCGAAACCGATGCAACAAAGCACCGCGGCCAACACCACGGCGAGTTCCCCCGCGGTCATCTCCGTCGTTCCATTCGTTCTCGCACCTCTCGCTCGCGACCGAACTCCGACGGCTCGTAGTAGCGCTTGTCGACCTGTGCATCCGGCAGGTACTGCTGCGCGACCCAACCGTCGGGATGGTCATGAGGGTACTCGTACCCGGTGCCATGGCCGAGGGATTGCGCCCCTTGGTAGTGGGCGTCACGCAGATGCGCCGGCACCTCGCCGATGGCCCCGGACTGCACGTCGGACCGCGCGTTCCATATCGCCAGTGCCGCTCGATTGCTCTTCGGCGCGGTGGCGAGGTGGATCGCCGCCTGGCTCAGGTTGAGTTGCGC
>VFMC01000081.1 GCA_006515795.1 Acidimicrobiaceae bacterium
AACCGCACCCTCACCATCACCCACCCCGACAACACCACCATGACCACCGGACCACCAACACGACACACAGCAGCATGAAGCGACGCTCCATCCCGGCGAGCGAGAGCTCCCGCCCACCGCCGGTAGGTCTGATTCGATCGCTGGCTGAGGTGTCTCTGACTTGCCGCGATCAGATCTCGACCTGCGAACCCACCTCGAACACACGCTCAGCCGGCAGGTTGAAGAACCGGCTGGCACTGTCGGCTCCACGGTTCAACAGCACGAACAGATGCTCGAGCGCGGGGTGCATACCCGGTGCCTTGCCGGCGATGATCGACTCGTGCCCGATGAAGTAGGTGACGTCGTCGGGATCGAACTCGATGCCGCGCACGTGCAGCGCCGAAAGCGCGGCAGGCACGTCCGGATCCTCCATGAACCCGAACGTGAGCAGAACCTGGTACACCCCGGGCTCCACCCGGGTCACCTCGGCCCGTTCCTCCGGATCGACCCTCGGCGCATCGTCGGTTTCGACGGCGACGATGAGCGTGGTGCGGTGCAACACCTTGTTGTGCCGGAGGTTGTTCACGAGCGCGGGCGGTGCCTTGCCGAGATCCTTGAACATGAACACCGCCATCCCGGGCACCCGCGCCGCATCGGCCGTCTGATCGAGCACCTCGGCAATCGGGCGCTCGCCGCGGTGGATCCGATCGGCGACGAGTTGACGGCCACGCCGCCAGGTCTGCATCTGCACCATCATGATCACGCCGACCGCGAGCGCGAACCAGCCCCCCTTCGGGATCTTCACCAGGTTGGCCCCGAGGAACCCGAGCTCGATCACGAACAACGGCACGCAGACGCCGAACGCCCTCGCCTGCGACCAGTTCCAGCGATCGGTGAGCACCCGGAAGAAGATGAGCGTCGTGATCGCCATGGTCATCGTGACGGCTATGCCGTAAGCCGCGGCCAGGTTCTCCGACGACCGGAAGCCGACCACGAGACCGAGGCACGCCACCATCAGCACCCAGTTGACCATCGGTACGTAGATCTGCCCGGAGTGCTTGTGGGAGGTGTGCCGAATGGCGATTCGAGGCAAGTAGTCGAGCTGCACCGCCTGCGCGGTGAGCGAGAACACGCCGGAGATCAAGGCCTGGGAGGCGATGACGGTGGCCATCGTGGCGAGCACGACCAGCGGAAGCTTGAGCGCTTCCGGCGCCATCAGGAAGAAGAAGCGCTTGTCGACCACCTCGGGGTTCTGCAGCAAGAACGCTCCCTGGCCCCAGTAGTTGAGCAGGAGCGCCGGAAGCACCATGCCGTACCACCCGATGGTGATCGGGCGGCGACCGAAATGACCCATGTCGGCATACAGCGCTTCACCACCGGTGACGACGAGGAAGATGGAACCGAGCGAGAGGAACGCCTTCAGGCTCTCGTGGGTGAAGTAGCGCACCAGATGCACCGGGTTGACCGACTGGACGATCTCTGGGGCGCCGACGATCTTGCCGAGACCGAGCACGGCGAGCGTGACGAACCAGACAACCATGATCGGACCGAACACGCGGCCCATCGCGCCGGTGCCACGGCTTTGTGCCAGGAAGAGCACGATCAGGATGACCAACGCGATCGGAATGACCCAATCGGCGAGCGACGCCGACACCTCCTCGAGGCCCTCGACCGCGCTGAGCACCGAGATCGCCGGTGTGATCACGCCATCGCCGTAGAGCAGCGACGTGCCGAACACGCCGAGCGGATGATCAGGGCGGTGAGCGCGAGGATGCCGCCCTCACCCTTGTTGTCGGCCCTCATCACGAAAGCCAGGTACTTGATCGAGATGATCACGACCAACGACCAGAACGCCAACGAGCACACGCCGTAGACGTTCGTGCGGTCGACCAGCATCTCGTGGTTGTGGCCGTTGAAAGTCTCGCGCAGGGCGTACAGCGGGCTGGTACCGATGTCGCCGTAGACCACGCCCAGCGCCCCGAGCGCCAGTGCACCGGTACCGACGGTCGTCGCATGGCCGTGCGCCGGCGCGTCGTCGCCGGATCCCTCGTCGGGCTCGGTTTCGTCTACCGGCCGGGCGCCCATGTGCACGACCTCGACGACCGTGCTGTCGTCGACGCTCTCTTCACGTGCAGGTCCAACCGTCTTGTCCGATGCCACAGGACGTTCAGGGTAGTTGGTCGAAGCCGCCGGCAACCCACGCCATGGCCTGAAAGCCACCCAGTCCATCCCGGTCGAGCAGCGCTTCGGCCTCGCGTACGCGGCTGCGCATCGTCATCGCCGCAAGGGTCGGCGAGGCCGCCGCGGCGGCCCATTCGCGCCGGCCCTCGGCGACCAGTTCGTCGATCCCCCACCGCAGAAGGAAGTGCTGCTGGGAGTCCACCACGTCCGGCTCGGGCAGCTGATCGATGGCAACCTGAGACGTGATGTCCTGCTCTCCTGGGGTGCTCAGGTAGTGGCCGCCGCGCTCGTGCCGGCGGTAGGTGCGCAGCCGGCGGTTCGTGCGGTGGCGTAGTCGAACACGAGCAGGCTGCCGGCGACGAGCGCGGAGCGCGCCGAGCGCACCCAGGCGGATGCCTCTTCCTGCCATGGCACGCGGGCGCCGTGTGGCGCCGATGGAGGCAGCCACGACGGCAGCTGATCACAACCGTGCAGAACCTCGACCAAGCGTTGATCGCGTACCTCGATGTATGCCTCGCGCCAGCCGCCGTCGAACACGAGGAGCCGGAACGGCAGGTTGTCGAGCAGCTCGTTGGCGAACACCACGCCGGTGATCGGACCACCGGGCAGATCGGCGCAGGATTCGATCCCCGCAGGATGCAACCGGCGCTGAGCAGCCGACACCTCGACGGCGACGTAGCGAGGCGAAAGCGACGTGGGTGCCAGTGCCGCCGAGATGCCGCGCGCCAAGGTGCCCGGACCTGCGCCGACCTCTACGACGGTGAAGTCACCAGGCCGGTCGAGCCGCTCCCACTCGGCCACGATGAACCGGGCCAGCACCGCGCCGAACAACGGGCCGACCTCCGGCGATGTGATGAAGTCGCCGCGCCGACCGGCACTGCCACCGGTGACGTAGAAACCGTTGACACCGTACAGCGCGATCCGCATGTACTCATCGAAACGGAGCGCACCCTGCGCCGCAACGAGCGCGGCGATCTCGTCAGCGGCCGAACGCACCGGTGAGATCGGCGAGATCGCCGTAGCGACCGACGAGGTCTGGCAGCACACCGAGCAGCACCGTGACCACGCAGGTGATGACGAGGGCTGCCTGCAGCGCGGCGGGCGTGCGGATCGGCGTGACGTCGCCGTCGGGTGCCGGCTTCATCCAGATCTCACGCATCACCGTGACGTAGTAGGCAGCGGCGATGACGGCGTTGACGGCACCGATGACGGCAATGCTGTAGCCCCAGCCGTTGCCGGCGTCGAGCACGGCCTTGAACGCTCCGAACTTGGCGAACCACCCGCCGAGTGGCGGGATGCCGGCCAGCGAGGCCATGAAGATCGTCATCAGCACGCCGAGCGCCGGCGCATACCCGAACAGGCCCCCATAGCTGGAGATCTCGCCGCTACGGGTCTTGCGGGCGACGGCGATGACCACGGCGAAAGCACCCAGGTTGGTGGCCGCGTAGATGACGAGGTAGACCACGACCGCCTTCAACGCGGCCTCGGAGCTGCTACCGGTGCCGGCCACCGACAGCGGCATCAGGATGAACCCACCCTGGCTGATGCTCGAGTAGGCGAGCATCCTCACGATGTTGGTCTGGCGCAGCGCGAGCACGTTGCCGACGGTCATCGACAGAACCGAGAGCACCCAGACGAATGGCTGATACACGTCGCTGGCCTGAGGGAAGGCGACGTAGATCAGGGTGACCAGGGCCACGAAGCCGGCAGCTTTCGAGGCGACACTGAGGAACGCCGTGATCGGCGTTGGCGCACCCTCGTAGGTGTCGGGCGCCCATGAGTGGAACGGCACCGCACTGACCTTGAAGGCGAACCCGACGATGATGAAGACCACGCCGAGCGCCTCGACGCCGGCGAACTGTCCCTCGGCCGTGATCGCCGTGCCCAACTCACTGAGCAGCGTGGTGCCGGTGACGCCGTACAGCAGGCTCATGCCGTACAGCATCACTGAGCTGGCGAACACGCCGAGCAGGTAGTACTTCACACCGGCCTCGTTGCTCTTCGAGCTGCGCTTGTTCCACGCGGCCAGCATGTAGGCGGGGATCGACAAGAACTCGAGCGAGACGAAGATGCTCACGAGATCGCGCGAGCTGGCCATCATCACCATGCCGAGCACGCTGCTGAGCAACAGCACGTAGTACTCGCCGCGGTAGTAGCCGCCGTCTTCGATCTCGTCCGAGCTCAACAGCACGACGACGTAGCCGGCCAACACGAACAGCGCCTTGAGCACCAGGGCGAACTCGTCGATCACGTACCGGCCGTCGAACATCGACCGCACGTCGTCGCCGATGACCCCGACGGTGACCACCGGGATGAACGCCGCGAGCAGTACGAAGCCGGTGATGCTGGACGTGATCCAGCGCTGCCGCTCGTCGACGAACAGATCGATCAGCAGCACCACGCAGATGCCGACACCGAGCACGATCTCGGGCGCGAGCGCGTGGTAGTCGATCGGCGGCGCCGTGAAATCGGCGGCGGCTCGAAGTGCTGCGATCACTTGTTGAAGACCTTCACGAGCTCGGTCACCGCCGGGTCCATCACCTTGAACATCAGCTGCGGGTACAGGCCGAGCACGACGATCGCGATCAGCAGCGGCGCCCACGCGATCCACTCGAGAACAGACACGTCGTGGATGTCGTCGTGATGCTCGTCGGCGGCGTGATCAGGATTGGCTGCCGCGCCAAGGCTGTGTGCCGGGCTGCCATGACTCGCGAACTCGGGGCTCACCTCGCCGAAGGCAGTGCGCTGGTACAGCCACAAGAGGTATCCGGCGGCCAGCACCGTGCCGAGCGCGGCGATCACCATCAGCGTGCGGAACAACCCCTCGCTGAGCTCCGGGGCAGGCGAGTAGGCGCTGAGGATGGCGGGGAACTCGCCCCAGAACCCGGCGAGGCCGGGCAAACCGAGCGACGCCATCGCGCAGAAGCCGAGGATCCAGCCGAGCTTGGGCATCTGATGGAGCATCCCGCTGAGTCGACTGATCTCGAGGGTGTGGTAGCGCTCCTTGATGCTGCCGGCGACGAAGAACAACATGCCGGTGATGAGTCCGTGGGCGACCATGCCGAACAGCGCGGCGTTGATGCCGGTCGCCGTGAGGGTGGAGATGCCGAGCATGACGAAACCCATGTGGGCGACCGAGCTGAAGGCGATGAGCCGCTTCATGTCGGTCTGGGCCAGGCATCCGAGCGCGCCGTAGATGATTCCGACCACGGCGAGGATGCCGATGGCCGGCGCCCACTTGACGGCGGCCTGCGGCAGGATCGGAATGGCGATGCGCACGAACCCGTAGGTGCCGAGCTTCAACAAGATGGCCGCCAGGATGACCGAGCCGGCCGTGGGCGCCTGGGTGTGGGCGTCGGGCAGCCAGGTGTGGAACGGGAACATCGGCACCTTCACGGCGAAACCGATGAACATGCCGGCGAAGATCCAGATCGCGACGTCCTGGTCGATGCTGATGCCCTTTTCGATCAGGAACGGGATCGAGAAGCTCGCCGCGCCCGTCTTGTAGAACAGCGCCAGGAACGAGACAAGCATGAGCGCCGAGCCGAACATCGTGTACAGGAAGAACTTGAGCGATGCGTACTGCCGCTCCTCGCCACCCCACACGCCGATCATGAAGTACATCGGCAGCAGCACGACTTCGAAGAACACGAAGAACAAGATGAGGTCTTGGGCGATGAACGTGCCGGCCATGCCCGTCTGCAGCACGAGCATGAGGATGAGGAAGGCCTTCGGGTTGCCGGGGGCCGGGATGTGGTCCCACGAGTAGATCATCACCAGCACCGTGATCACCATCGACAGCATGTACAGCGGCAGGCTGATGCCATCGAGGCCGACCGTGTAGCCGCTCTTGATCACCGTGATCCACTCGGTGTCGGCGTAGAACTGGAGCTTCTGCGCCTGTCCGTAGTCGAACTGGATGAGCGTGTAGATGCCGACTGCCAGCGTGGCCAGGGCGGTACCGAGGGCCACCTGCTTGTGCAGCAGCTCCTCTTTCTTGGGGATGAGCAACATCACCAGCACACCGGCGAGCGGCAAGAAGGTGCCGACGCTGAGCAGCCAGTTCTGATCGGAGATGACGTCCATGGAGCGCTGTCCCTTAGCTGTTGACGAGTACGAGTACGAGCGCGGCGACTGCTGCGGCACTGAACAGCAACGCTCCGTACTGATTGACCTTGCCTGATTGCAGCGGACGCAACGCGCCACCCGTTCCACGGGCGACAGCGCCGCTGCCGTTCACAGCGCCGTCGACGATGCGCTGATCGATGTTGCGATACACCCATTCGCCGGTGCGTCGGCCGCCGATGCCGGCGGCGTTGACGATCCCGTCGAGCACGTGCTGGTTCGTCCAGTACGCGACCTTGGCCACCGGATGAGCCACGCCGTGCACGATCACCTTCTCGTAGAGGGCGTCGAGGTAGTACTTGTTGACCAAGAACGCATGCCCGGCCCCGAGCGCCTTGTTGCGTTGCGTGAGACCCTTCAACGGCGACGGCGCGTCGCCGAAGACCGCCTTGCACATCGCCAAGCTGAGCACGAAACCGAGCGCGACGAGGCCGATCGAGGGCAGCGCGTTGATCCACTCGAAGGCGGCCGCCTCCGGTAGCTCGACGCCGATCGACGACTCGACCCAGTGGTGGAACTTCTCGATGTGGAACGGCGCCGCGTTCAGGTAGCCGGAGAACAAGGCCAACGTGGCCAAGATGATCAGCGGCACGACCAGCAGTGCGGGCGACTCGGTGGCGAAGATGAAGCCCTTCGGATGGTGCACCGGCTCGTGGTCTACCTCGCCGTGAGCGTCGTGGGCGTCGTGGGCCGCGTGAGCGTCGTGGCCGGCGGCGGCACCGCGGGCTGTGCCGAAGAACGTGAGGTACGTGGCCCGGGTCATGTAGGCAGTCGTCATGAACGCACCGACGAGGCCGATCACGAAGAACGCCGTGTAGCCGTTGTGCTTGGCGCCGTCGATGATCTCGTCCTTGGAGAAGAAGCCGCTGAAGAACGGGATGCCACAGAGCGCCGCGGTAGACACGAGCCACGTGACGAAGGTGATCGGCATCTTCGTGCGCAAACCACCCATGTCCTTCTTCATGTCGAAGCTGTGGTGTGAACCGGTGTGGGCGACAGAGCCGGCACAGAGGAACAGGCAGCACTTGAAGAAGGCGTGGGTGAAGATGTGGAACACGGCCGGCACCCAGGCACCAACCCCGAGGCCCATCATCATGTAGCCGAGCTGGCTCACGGTGGAGTAGGCCAGCACCTTCTTGATGTCGTTCTGCACGAACGCCAGGCCTGCGGCGATGAGCACGGTGATGCCGCCGATCACGGCGATCAGGTTCACCGTCTGGCCGGCCACGTTGATGTCGAGCCCCGTGTGGAACACCGGGTACAGCCGGGCGACCAGGAACACGCCGCCGACAACCATCGTGCTGGAGTGCAGTAGTGAGCTCACCGGTGTGGGGCCGGCCATCGCATCGGGCAGCCAGGTGTGCAGCGGGAACTGACCGCTCTTGCCGATGCAGGCGATGAACAGCGCGACGCTGGCCCACAGCAGAACCGTGTGGCTCGGCTCGCCGCTCGTCGCCCACTCATTGAGGCCGGCGATGCTGAACGTGCCGGAGGCGCCGAACAGGATGGCCGTGCCCACCAGCAGGCCGATGTCGCCGACGCGCACGGTGAGGAACGCCTTCAGCGCAGCCTCGCTGTTGGCCCGTTCCTCCCACCAGTGACCGATGAGCAGGAACGAGCAGAGGCCCATGATCTCCCAGCCCAAGATGAGCTGCACCATGTTCTCGGCCAGCACCATCAACAACATCCCGCCGCTGAACAACGTGATCGAGGCGAAGAAGTGCGTGTACCGGCGATCGCCGCGCACGTATTCGAGCGAGAAGATCTGCACCAACGTGGAGATGAAGGCGACGAGGATGAGCATCATCACGGCGAGTCCGTCGATGTGCTGGCCGATGCCGAACTCGACGCCACCGCTCTGCCACCACGTCCAGCTCGTGATGACCGGTTCCACCTCGTGGCCTTCACCGGTGAGCTGGATCCATTGATAGGTAGTGCCGACGGCGAGCACGAGCGCACTCACCATCGAGGCGAGGCCGATCTCGCTGCCCTGCATCGGCAGCTTCTTGCCGAAGAAGATGATCAGCGCGAACCCGACGATGGGGATGACGGCGATGAGATACGCGTGCTCCAGGAACCACCCTGCAGATGCCGCGGCTTCGTTGGCCAGCATCGGTCAGCCCTTCATTTCCGAGAGCTCGTCGAGAGCGATGCTCTTGCGATTGCGGTAGATCAGCAGCACCATCGACAGGCCCACGCCTACTTCTGCGGCGGCCACGGCGATGATGTACAGCGCGAAGGTGTTTCCGTCGACGTTGCCGTGCAGCTGGCTGAAGGCGAGCAGGTTGAGGTTCACCGAGTTGAGGATCAGCTCGATGCTCATCAGCACCATCACCGCGTTCTTGCGGGTGATCACGCCATAGACGCCGATGCAGAACAGCACCGCGCCGAGCAGCAGGAAGTTGTTGATCAGCACGGCCGCCTCAATCCTTCCGGGCCAGCACGATGGCGCCGATCACGGCGGCGAGCAGCACGAACGACAACGCCCAGAACGGCAGCAGGTACGGCCCGAAGATGTTGTCGCTCACGGTCTGAACGCGAACCTGGCCGCCCCCCTGGGGGAGCCGGGTGTCTTCGAATCCGCCGATGAGCACGTACGCCATGACGCCGAGCATGAGCAGCGCAACGGGGATGCCGATCCGGAAGCCGCCGTTGTCGAGGTCGCCGTCGGCGCCGAGCTTGGCCCGGGTGAGCATGACGCCGAACAGGAACAGCACCATCACCGCACCGACGTACACCAACAC
>VFMC01000082.1 GCA_006515795.1 Acidimicrobiaceae bacterium
AGAGGATCGTCGATGAGCGATCGATCGCCGAGGTACAACGCGTCGAAGAAGAACGCCGCGGTGCCATCGAGTCGACTCATCGTGTCCTGGAATCGTTGCGGTCGGCCGTCGTCGTGGAAGGCGAGTGACTCTCCGTCGAGCACCACCCGGTCGACGGGCAGCGCGGCGATGGTCGCGGCCACGTTCGGCAGGGACGCGGTGATGTCGTTGAGGCCCCGGGTGAACAGCCTGACCGTGTCGCCGGACTTGTGGGCCTGCACCCGAATTCCGTCGAGCTTCCACTCCACGCTGGCCGGCCCGGTCAACGCCACCGCATCTGCGGCCGACACCGACGTTGCCGCCAACATCGGCTGCACCGCGACCAGTGGACTGAGGCCGACGTCGAGGGATGCACCACTCAGGGCGAGCTCCGCGGCGGCGCCGAGATCGCCGAGCAGCATGGTTGCCCTACGCAGGTCGGCCGCTGCCGCCCCCGCGGCGCGGGCAACGGCATCGCTGACCACGCCGTCGTTGGCGCCCTGCCGCATGCCGCCTGTGAGCACCGCATAGAGGTGCCGCTGCTCGGCTTCGGTGAGACGAGCCGAGAGCGTCGCCAGCAGGTGCTCGCGCTGACCCTGCGAACCGATGCCCGTTGTGGCAGCAAGCGCCGCGATGGTGCGATCGATCTCGTCCACCGAGACGGACGGATCGGCGGCGGCCACGTTGCGAGTGTCGCGCATCGTTGCCCAACCGACGCCGATGCGACCCTGGCGTGGCTCGCCGACCAACAGCCCGACGACCGTACGGGCAGCAGATGGGACCACGTCGCGAAGGAGATCGGCGAACAGGGCCACCTTCTCGGACCGCTTGGGCGTGGCAGCCACCCGCGACGACGACTCGACGACTCGGGCGTAAAGCATCTCGCCGTTCCCCTCAAGAGAGACCGGAGGCGGCAACGCGATCGACCTCGACCTGCATCGCCATCGTGCGCAGCACCGCACCGCGCAAGCAGCGCACGGTGGCCGCGTACGCGCCCCGGTCCAACTCGGCGAGCGCCTCGGCGCGCTGCACCGCCGTGTCGAGCACCGCATCAGCGTCGACCACCTCGTCGAGAAACCCGGCGTCGACGGCACCACCGGCGGAGGTGATGCGGGCGGTCGCGACGGCCAGTTGGATGTGGCGTCGGCTGAGCCGATCGACGGCGATCGTGATCGCCCAGTCGGGGAGCACCATGCCGATGGCGACCTCGTTCAACCCGATCTTGCAGTCGACGTCGGCACCCACGCGCACGTCGCAGGCGAGCAGCAACAAGGCACCCGCCGCCAGCGCATGCCCGGTGCATGCGGCCACCAGCGGAACCTTGGCGCCGTACAGCCGATGCACCAGCGCGCCGCCATCGCACACGAGCGCGGCCATCGCGCCGATGTCGCCGCCACGCATCACCGACAGATCGAAGCCGGCACAGAACCTCCCGGCGCGGCCGTGCAGCACCACTGCACCGACGGTCTCGTCGGCCTCCGCGGCGTCGATCGCCTCGCCGATGGCGGCGATCATCGACGTCGACAGGGCGTTGGCCTTGCTGTCGTCGAGGTGCACCACCAGAACCTGGCCGCGTCGCTCCACGAGGACGTGATCGGAACCCATCGACTCGACCCTAGCGCTGACCCGGCCCTTCCGAAAATACTACGTAATTTCAATGCCTGCCTTTAGGAATACGTGGTATATTCGGAACGTGATCAACCGCAACGATGATCGGGCGCTAGTTGACACCGCCCTCACGCGCTCACCGATCGTCTTGCTCGTTGGGCCGCGCCAAGCAGGCAAGTCGACCCTCGCCCGCGCAGTCGCGGCGAGCTCTCCCATCTCTTCGTTCTTCGATCTGGAGGACCCACATCACGCAGAGCGGCTGACCGATCCGTCGATGGCACTCTCGGACCTCTCGGGGCTGGTCGTGATCGATGAGGCACAACACGCCCCCCTCCTCTTCCCGGTCCTGCGGGTGCTGGCCGACCGTCCTCACCGGCCGGCGACGTTCCTCGTACTGGGCAGTGCCTCCCCCGACGTCATCGGCCTAGCGGCAGAGTCGTTGGCCGGACGCGTGGAGATAGTCGAGTTGGGCGGCCTACGGATCAGCGATGTCGGCGCACCCGCGATCGAGCAACTGTGGCTGCAGGGCAGCCTGCCCGCGTCGTTCACCCGCGCCGGTGACGACTCGCTCGCGTGGCGAAACGGCTACGTGACGACCTTCCTCGAGCGCGACTTGTCCGAACTCGGCTTCCGCCTGCCGTCGACTCAGATGCGCCGATTCTGGACCATGCTCGCCCACTACCACGCACAGACATGGAACGGCGCGGAACTGGCGCGAGCTCTGGGTGTATCCCAACCCACGACGCGGCGATACCTCGATGCCCTCACCGATGCCTTGATGGTGCGCCAACTGCAGCCCTGGTACGCAAACGTTGGGAAGCGTGTCATGAGATCCCCGAAGGTCTACTTGCGCGACAGCGGAGTGCTTCACACCTTGCTCGGCCTGAAGACGATGAACGGTTTGCTCGATCATCCGAAGGTCGGAGCGAGTTGGGAGGGTTTCGTCGTCGAGCAGGTCGCGATGACCCTCCCGTCGACTCCGCTGCACTTCTGGGGCACCCAGTCGGGCGCCGAGCTCGACGTGCTGTTCGTGCACGATGGTCGCAGCATCGGCGTCGAGATCAAGCGAACCACCACACCGAAGCTGACCCCCTCGATTCGCCACGCAATCACCGACCTCGGGTTGCACCATGTGTTCGTCATCTACCCAGGCGCGGACCGGTACCCGATGGCTGACCGGGTGGAGGCTCTACCGCTTTCCACGCTCGCCGAGCCGCACTTCTCCTGGGACCGAGCAGATGTGCACTCCGGTCACGAGGCGGTACGACCGGAGTCGTAGGTGTAGTGCGTTCACAGCCCGAACTGGAAGATGCCTCTCGCCTGCAGGTGGTCGAGGAACGATGGCTCGTAGGCGTCGTTCGGCGCATCCCTGACCAACTCGTCGAGCTGCACCGCGTCGTCACCGACAAGGATCCGCCACGCCCCGGCACGGACCCCGTCGAGGATCACCGTCGCCGCTTGCGAGGCGGTGGTCGGGGCGGCATCGCGGAAGGCCTCCGCCTGCATCTGCATTCCTTGCCGGATGTCCTCGTCGCTCGCACCGTCGAGCGGCAGTCCGCGCCGGTCGAACCGCTCGCGGATCTGTGCGATCTGAGATTCGTCGAGCTCCTTCGGGTCTCGGCCGAACGCCTTGAACGAGTTGATTACGATCGAGGTGCCGACGTGGCCGGGCATCACGACAGAGGCCTTCAGGTGCGGCGCGTTCAACCGGAAGTCGCTCAACAGCGCTTCGGTGAAACCCTTCACCGCGAACTTGGCGGCGCTGTAGGCGGTGTGAGGGGTGTTCGGCCCGAGTGACGCCCAGAAGCCGTTGACGCTGCTCGTGTTGATCACGTGCCCTTCGGTGCTGGCCAGCAACATCGGCATGAAGGCACGGGTGCACAGGTAGACGCCGCCCCAGCAGACGTCGAAGGTGGTCTCCCACTCGGATCGCTCGTCGAGCACGAAGCTGCCTCCCCCGCCGATCCCAGCGTTGTTGAACAGCAAGTTGATGTGATCGGTGTCGAACCTTTGTCGCACGGCTGTTGCAAATGCAACGACCTGCTCGTGCTTCGAGACGTCGGCAACGAAGCTGACGATCCGCACGCCCGACGGCGCTTGTTCGAGTGCCAGCGCCTCGCTCTCGTCGCACATCGCCACGTGGCAGCCCTCGCCGGCAAGCTGGCGCACCAGCTCCCGCCCCATCCCGGTGCCACCACCGGTCACCACAGCGATCAGTCCGTCGAAGTGTTCCATCGCGGCATCTTGGCACGAGTTGGATTGGTGAGCTCCGATCGAGTTTGCTTTCGTTCATGGCTGATGCCCTCGATGAGCTCGACGCCTGGCTCGACGCGAACTGGGATCCCGACCTGACCGTGGCCGATTGGTGGGAGCTCCTCGGGCTGTCCGGCTGGGCCGCTCCTTCGCTGCCCACCCACGCCTACGGCAAGGATCTGTCGCGCAACGAGGCAATCGCCGTGTCGCAGCGGATCAGCCGGCGAGGAGCGCTCGGAGCACCCGGTGGCCTCGGGATGCTGCTCGCGGCCCCGACGATCGCCACCCACGGCACCGCCGACCAGATCCATCGCTTCATCCGACCGATCGTGACCGGAGCCCAAGCCTGGTGTCAGCTGTTCAGCGAGCCCGGCGCCGGCTCCGACCTCGCCGGTCTCGGCACCAAGGCGACGAAGGACGGCGACGAGTGGGTGGTGAACGGCCAGAAGGTGTGGACCTCGGCCGGCCAGATCGCCGACATGGGCATGCTCATCGCCCGCACCAACCCGGAGGCACCCAAGCACCAGGGCATCACCTGGTTCGCGTTGGACATGCACCAACCGGCGCACATCGACATCCGGCCGTTGCGTGAGATGACGGGGCGGGCACTGTTCAACGAGGTGTTCCTCTCCGATGCCCGCGTTGGCCAACCCGGGCACGATCGCCGGCGACCTGCTCAAGCGGGCCGGCGACTTCGTGACCGCCACCCGCACCCCTGGGGCAGGGGGCGGTGGTGCAATGACGGCCGGCGCCCAGAAGTTGTTCGTCGAGATGGCCAAGCAGAGCGGACAGATCAACGACCCGAACATCCGCCAGGCCCTGATGCGGCTGCACACGCTCGGGGAGATCGGTCGTTACACGACGCTTCGCCTCAGGGCGGAGAAGCAAGCCGGGCGAGACATCCCCGGCGCCGGCAACATCAGCAAGCTGTCGATGAGCGAGATCGTGCGCCAATCCCGCGACCTCGGCCTGGCCATCGCCGGCGGGTACGGCATGCTCCACGGCTACGACGGCGCGGCGCGGCGCGCCCTCGATGCCGCCACAGGCAGACCCTTGATCGGTTTCATCACGGAGATGGCCCTGTTCGCCCAGGCGCCGGCGATCTACGGTGGCACCGACCAGGTGCAGCGGAACATCCTCGGCGAACGCGTGCTCGGCCTGCCGAAGGAGCCGAACAACGACCGTACGACGTCGTGGAGCGCGCTGCCGAAAAACGGCTGACATGAACTACGTGGACTACGTGGTCGGCAGCGGTGAGGTCGAATGAGCCGACGTCACCGCAACACGACCCTTGCCGGCGCGCTTGGCCTCGTACATCGCGTGGTCGGCCTCGAGCAGCAACCAGTCGGTGTTCACCGATCCGCCGGACCCGTTGGCCACGCCCACCGACACGCCGAGGGTGAACTCGAACTCGGGGGTGACGATCGGCGCGCTCATCACGAACACGATGCGATCGGCGATCGACACCGCGGCACGTTCATCGGCATCGGGACAGAAGATCACGAACTCGTCGCCGCCGGTGCGGGCGAGGGTGTCGGTCGGTCGGCACACGGTGTGCAGCCGCGCCGCCACCTGCCTCAGCACCTCGTCGCCGCCGGCGTGGCCGTACGTGTCGTTCACTTCCTTGAAGCCATCGAGGTCGAGTGACAGCACGGATACGTGAGCCGTCGACCCGAGCCGCGAGATCACCTCATCGATCCGGTTCTTCAGGAGCGTGCGATTGCCGAGACCCGTGAGCGGATCGTGCAGAACCTGCCGTTCCAGCTCCTCCTCGAGACGCTTTCGGTCCGACACGTCGCGCAGGCTCGCCCGGTACTCCATGGGTGCGCCGGTGACGGGGTCGGATACGACGGAGGTCGAGTTGGCGACCCACACGTACGACCCATCCGCTCGACGGAGCCGCATGTCGCTCATCGTCCAGCCTCGTTCCAGCACCAGCTCGGCGTTCACGTACCCTGCCTTGCGGTCGGCCGGGTGGATGAACGAACGCGAATACGAACCGACGAGCTGCTCCGGCGTGAAGCCGAGCAGCTGGCGCGATGACGGCGAAGCGTAGGTGATCCTGCCCTCGAGGTCGACGAGGATCACCATGTCCGCGGCCGTGTCCGACAGCAGGCGGAACCTCGCCTCGCTGGCGCGCAACGCCACGTCGAGCCGTTCGCGTTCAAGCACGTGAGCGATCGTCTCCGACACGATCCGGAGGAACGTGACCTCGTCGTCGGTCCAGTCGCGAGGTGCCGCGAACATCGAAGCGCCGACCACGCCAAGGAGCTCACCTCCCGACGACAGGGCCGACGACAGGGGCACCGCCATCAGCCCACCCTCTGGCAGGAGCACGCGTCGCTTCTCCTCGGCCCAGGGTTCGAGACACACTGAGGCGTCGCGAATCACGATCGGGCGCACGTCGCGCACCCGGTCCAGCCAAGATGGAAGATCGCCGAAGGCGACGTTCTGCGGAGGTCGAGGTGCCGTCGAGGTGTCCGGCAAGGAGTAGCCAGCGATCTCGGCGAGCCGGCCCGTCGCCGGGTCGAGGCGGTCGACGTAGACCAGATCGACGGCGATGATCGCGGCGATCCGGGCACACGTGGCCGGAAGTTCGTCCAGGAATGCTGCCGGGGCGAGGTCGAGGGCGGATTGCGCCACTTCGAACGCGTACCGGAGCATCTCCACCCACCTCGACGCGGTCCTCTCGCGTTCGACCCGCTCGGTGACATCGCGGCAGGTGAGCACGCGCCCACCGACGAGAGGCACGCGCTCGGCGCCGCTGCTGATCTCCCACCACCCGAGCGATCCGTCGGCGGCGATGACACGCACGATGGTCATCGGAGTAGCGGCCCCGCTGTGCAACATGTAGAGCCGTTCGAGGGCCTGGTCGACGTCGTCCGGGTAGATGTAGCCGACGATGTTCTTGCCGATGATGTCGGCTGGGCGGTACCCAAGCGAGCTCTCGACCGTGCCGTTGACGTAGGTGACCACGCCTTCGTGGTCGACGACGACGACCAGATCGTGCGCCCCGTCGAGCAGCGCCGAAAGGCGCATCTCGCTGTTGCGCAGTGACACCTCGGCGTGCTCGTGGGCCAGCAGGGTGGAGACCGTCTCCGACACCCGCTCGACGAGGGCCACCTCGTCGGCGGCCCACGCCCGAGGCACATGTGTCATTGCCACGCCGAGGTTGCCGAAGCATCGACCCTCGGCGACCAGCGGCACGTTCACCCCTGCCCGGTCCGGCACCGGGAACGACATCCACTCGTCCACCCACGCACCCACATGATCGTGGATGTCGTCGACCACCAAGGTGGTGAGCGTACGGCAGCGCTCCACCAGCGCCGACACCGACCGATCACCCGCGACCAAGAGACTCGAGCTGGTTGCCGAGCTGGGGAACTATGTCGTCGGTCGGTACCGCAAGCGCCCATCGCGACAGTGCCGAGGCGACTGCGTCGAAAGCGGTTCTGCGCTCGGCGAGGAGCTGCTGCTCGTGGCGCAACGAATCGTCACGGAGCGACACCGTGTAGCCCCCGACCACGGGATCGAACACGCCCTGGGTCTCCACGTCGAACCACACCACCCGACCATCGCGGCACACGAGGCGCAGCTCGAGCGAGGGTGGCACCTCCCCCAGGGTGGTGCGACGGAACGCCTCGAACGCGGTCGCCCGATCGGCACGGTCGACGAGCACGGCGAACGGTCGACCGATCAAGGCCCGTGGAGGACGGCCGAGCACCGCCTCTACCCGGGCGTTCACGTATCTCACGATTCCCTTGCGGTCGAGCACGAACAGCAGCTCACCGACGTTGGCCAACATCGCGCCGAGCGTCGCCTCGCTGGTGCGGAGCGCCTCGGCGGCGCTTCGCCGAGCGAGCAGGTTGGCGAGGATGTCGCCGACCGACTGGACCGCATCGATCTCGTCGGAAGACCAGATGTGCTCGGCTTCCACGCTGGCCAGACCCAGGGCACCGACCAGCTCGCCTCCCACCCGCAACGACGCGGTGAGCCGCGCCGTCGACGGATTGAACTGGTACGCCGCGGCGAGCTCGCCCGCCCATGGGCTGCGCCCGAGCAGCGGCGAACCCACGATCACTCCACCTTCACGAAGGCGTTCGATCCAGCGCGGCACCTTGTCGATCGACAGAGAAACCGGCTCGGCGACTGCCGGGTACCGCGCACTGCTCCAGCCGCCGAGCGGTTCGATCACCCCCGAGTCGATGTCGATCCGATCGACGTAGACGCGGTCGGCGCCGAGCAGCGAGCCGAACTCTCCGAGCAGCCGGTCGATGTGGTCGAAGAACTCGTCGTGACCGACGTCGAGCGCGCGCGACGCGACGAGAGCAGCGAAGCTGCCGAGCTCGCGACGCCTTCGCTCGGCCCGCTCGAGCGACTTCACCTCGCTCACGTCGCGGCTGACGGATGCGATCAGCTGGACGCCAGGATGCAGTGGATCGTCGACGAGTTGGATGTCGCTCACAACTTCGGTCCGCGCGCCCGTCGTCGTGTCCACCAGCGTGCCGTCGCCTGACCAACGCCGGTGTTCCCTCAACGCCGGCACCACCTCGCGGTCGATCCGCTCGCTTTCCTCGGCGGCGAAGATGCTCCGCGCCGAGACGTCGACAAGGCGATCGTCGCCGCCCAAGCCGAGTACAGCCCGCAACGCCGCGTTCATGTACAACAGCGCCCCATTTGCATCGGCCAGGAAGACGAACGCCTTCGTCTGCTCGATCAACCCTTCGAAGCGGGCCCGATCACCCTCGGCAGCTCGACGCTGGGTGAGATCGCGGCGAACGTGCAGCCAGTGAGTGTGCACGCCACGCTCGTCGATGATCGGGCTCAGCGTGGTCTCGCACAGGTAGAGCGAACCATCCGCCCTCGCGACTGCCATCTCCATCGTCGCGCCCGACCGCGCCTCGTGCACCTCTTCGAACCATTCCATCACCGACGGATCGGGTTCGTCGGGTAGCAGCATCTCGACCGTGTTGCCGACGACGTCGATCGCCGCAAAGCCGGTCTCGGACTCGAATGCCGCGTTCACGTACACGATCGGCGCTCCCGTCGCGCCGCCATGGGCTGCGGTCACGACGACCGCGTCGTGCACGCTGTCGAATGCGGCCAGCAGCAGGCGGGCGCGCGGTGAGCCGAATCCGGGTAGTTCGTCGGCTCGTCGATCGATCGACGAAAGCAGAGGTCCCGGCGGATCAGCGCCGCACCACGGCAGCTTCAAAAGTGGCTCCACCTCAGCCGGCGTGGCCGGCATGCCGAAGTGGTACCCCTGGGCATGATCGGCCCCCAACCGCATGAGCGCGTCGACGTGGGCGACGTCCTCGATCCCTTCGGCGACCACGCGCAGACCGAGCGCGTGGGCCAAGTCGATCACGGCTTCCACGATCGCTTCGTCGGCGAGTGAGCCGCCGATGCCGGCCACGAACTTCCGGTCGATCTTCACCGCTGTGACGGGAAGCTCGCGCAGGTACGTAAGCGACGAGTATCCGGTGCCGAAGTCATCCAGGGCGATCTCGATGCCGAGGGCCCTCAGGGCCGACAAGGTTCCGACCGCGTTCGGGAGGTCTTCGAGCAGGCTCGACTCGGTGACCTCGAACCCGATGCTCTGCGGCTCGATGAGATCGAGCTCGAGGGCGCTGGTGATCCGGTCGAGGACCCGTTCCCCATCGACGAGCTGCTGTGCCGCGAGGTTGACCCACACTCGCATCGGCGCACCATTTCGCGTCGTTCGCCAGCGCGACGCCAGCATGATCGACTCATCGAGCACCCATGTACCCAAGTCGATCATCAGCCCCAGAGCCTCGACGTCGGCCAGGAAGCTCGCCGGGGCCAGCAGCCCTTCGGTCGGATGCTGCCAGCGCACGAGGGCCTCGACGCCCTCCACCTGGCCATCGCGCAGGTCGACCTCGGGTTGTACCACCAGGCGGAGCTGCCCATCCGCGATCGCTCGGCGCAGATCATCGGCGCGTCGCCGCCGGCGTTCCACCTTCACCTCGAGCGAGTCGTCGTACGCGGCGATCGTTCCGGGCCCGGCGGCCTTGGCCCGCCGGCAGGCGAGGAAGGCCTGCTCGATCAGATCGAGATCGCCTTCCGATCCGTCATCGCAGGCAAGTCCGGCACACGCGGTGACAGTGACCGACCTGCCCTCGATCACGACCGGCTTCGATACGATTGCGCAGAGCACCTCGGCGCTGGCCCGCGAGCCCTCGCATGATTCGTCCGCCAGCACCACGAGGAACGCTCCGCCCTGCGGTGCGGTAACCATCGCGCTCGACGGAAGAGCCTCGGCGAGCCGCACGCCGATCAGCTCGAGGAGGCAGTCACCGGTGCGCTGTCCCCACGCCGCGTTGATCTCGTGCAGCCGGTCGATGTCGAGGTGTATCACTGCAGGCCGCCGTCCGGCCGCGTGCGCGGCGCGCAGCGCGTGACGGGCCGCGGTGCGGTCGGCGACGGCATCGTGGCGAGGTGCGGTCGGTGGGGTTCGGTGAAGGGGTTGCTCGGCCATGGTTGGGTGCTCTCAGCACCCAACGACAGTGCGCAGAGCCTCCATTTACGCCACCATTTCGCCTGTCGTAGCCTCGCGCCACGTCCGCTGAGGGACGAGGTTTCAGCTGCAGCCGCTCGTGCTGCCGCAGCTGGGACAGGCGTGACACGACCCGGCCCGGATCATCTGAACACCGCACTGCATGCACATCGGCGCGTCGCTCTGACGCACCGCCGGGCGAGCGATGCCGCTGGGGTTGGTGACGTCGTTGTTCGGCGCGGCCGGCGCGACGCCGAGATCGAGTTGCTTGGCGAACTCGGTCACCGACGGCACGCTCTTCGGGTCGGCCACGATGTCGCTGCCCGTCCTGGTCTCGATGACGCTCTCCTCGACGCCGGGCAGCGTGGGCTGCAAACGCTCGTCGATCGAGAAGATGCCGAGTTCGGCGCGCTCGTCGTAGGTGAGGTACTCGAGGGCGAGGCGCCGGAACAGGTAGTCCATGATCGACGAGGCGAAGCGGATGTCGGGATCGTCGGTCATGCCGGCGGGTTCGAAGCGCATGTTCGTGAACGCCTCGACGAAGGCCCGCATCGGCACGCCGTACTGCAGGCCATAGCTGATGCTCTTGGCGAAGGCGTCCATGATGCCGCTCAGCGTGGAGCCTTGCTTGGAGACGGTGAGGAAGATCTCGCCAGGGCGACCGTCGGCGTACTCGCCGATGTTGGCGAAGCCCTTGCAATCGGCCACGCGGAACTCGAACGTGCGTGCCGAGCGGGTACGCGGCAGCTTCTGGCGGATCGGCTGATGCACCACCCTCTCGACGATGCGCTCGACCACCTGCGTGGCTGCCGCCCCGGCGCCGGGCGCATCGGGGGCGCCGTCCTTCTTGGCCGTGCTGAGCGGCTGACCGACCTTGCAGTTGTCGCGATAGACCGCAACCGCCTTGAGGCCGAGCTCCCAGCTGAGCTGGTGCAGAGCCTCGATGTCTTCGATCGTCGCCTCTTCGGGCATGTTGACGGTCTTGGAGATGGCACCCGACAGGAACGGCTGGGTGGCTCCCATCATCCGCACATGGCCTTCGTAGTGGATCGTGTTGTCGCCCATCGAGCAGGCGAACACGGCAACGTGCTCGGCTGCGAGGTGCGGGGCTCCGAGGATGCTCTTCTCGTGATCGATGTAGCCGATGATCTCGTCGACCTGCTGGGCGTTGTAGCCGAGGCGGCGCAGCGCCCGCGGGATGGTCTGGTTGACGATGACCATCGTGCCGCCACCCACCAGCTTCTTCATCTTGCACAACCCGAGGTCGGGTTCGATGCCCGTGGTATCGCAATCCATCATCAAGCCGATGGTGTTGTGGCTGACGAAGCCGTTGGCGACGTAGGTGACGTTCGCGGGCACCGACAGGTCGTAGGTGAGCTCTTCGTCGCCCAGCTCTGCGGTCTCGACGAGGTCGAAGAAGAAGCCGAGCAGATGGCCGAGCTCCGCGTCGCGCGACAGCTGGTAGATCTGCTCGGCGAGCCGCCTGGTGATCGTCGACGATCTGGCGTGCTCCATGAGCGCCACCCTGCGTTCGCGGCCGTTGTGCGGCACCGCCCGGTCGATGAGCTCGCGACTGACCGGGATGTGGTCGTATCGTGCCGACTGGATCGCGGAACTGACGTCGACCTTCCCCCACTTCCGTTGGGAGATGAAGCCGACGTCGCCGAGCCACCTCTCGTTGGATGCGCGGTTCAACAGGCGCACCACCTTGAGCGCCGACCCACGACCGCTTACCTGGCGCGAACGGGTGCTGACGAAGCCAAGGGCGAGCATGAGGCTTTGCACCTCCACGGCGAACTCGAGTGACGTCGTGGTCCACGACGGATAGCCCACCGTCACGGTTCCGTCGGCCTCGAACAAGCCACGGAGGAACGAGCGATAGCACGCTGGGTCGTTGGTGTGCAGCACCGACTCCGGAATGTGTGGCGTGTAGCCCTTGCCCGAGTGACCCTCGTGGGGAAGACGTTTGCCGAACCCGGAGGCGACCCACCAGTCGGCGAGGCGCACCGAGTGGAAGGCGACCTCCACGTACCCGCGTCGCTCGGCGGTGGCCGCGGTGACACCGAACAGCTCCTTGCCCAACCACTCCAGGTGCGCGACGACGTCGAGATCGTGGGCATCGACGCAGAACCGCAGGCCGCGGGAATGGAGGGAGCCGTCCCCCATGAAGTAGCCGACGAGCTCGGCGAGGTCGGGTGTCATCGTGGACGGCACCCGGACGTGCCGTTCGCCGGCCCAGCCCATCTTGTCGGACAGCGGAGGCAGCACGACCTCGTTCGGCGTTCCGATGAGTGCGCCGAGCGCCAGCGGCACTCGGTCGCCAGCACGCAGATCGGCGAACCGTCGCCACACCCAGGTGCCAGCCTGGTCGACCACCTTGACACGGTGCTTCGTCGTGCCCTGGATGCGGTATCCGCGGCGCGTCGTGACGTCGACGACCTGTTCCAGGCCATTCACATAGAACTTCGTGGCCTCACGCTCACCGTCGTCGGTGTGCACGCCGAACGACACGTCTTGCCACTGTGCTCCGTCGGGGTCGCCTAGCGAACCAAGCCGTACCAGGCCTCTCGAGGTGGTGACGAGTGATCCACCCACCAGGCATCCAGTGGGCGCGAGGACACTTGATTGGCTGTTGCGCACGCCGTACTCCTCGCCGTCGCGCACGGCGAGCTCCCAGGCCTGCTGGCCGGCCGCGACCAGATCGGCGGGCACGGCGGCAGCACCGTCGATGGCGTAGGACTCGTCGCGATGCATGCGCAACACATTGAGCATGTGGATCTCGTTGTCGGCGAATCCGGCGAACGGACCCATGCGGCTGGCCGTGCGCGCGCTGGTGGCGTACGCGTGGCCGGTCATGAGTGAGGTGAGCGCCGCCGCCCACGCCCGGCCCTCGACCGAGTCGTACGGCAGGCCGAGCGCCATCAGCAACGCGCCGAGGTTGGCGTAGCCGATGCCGAGCTGGCGGAACTTGCGGCTGGTTTCGCCGATCGGCTCGGTGGGGTAATCGGCGCGGCCGACCAGGATCTCCTGGGCGGTGAAGATGACCTCGACGGTGTGCATGTAGGCCTCGATGTCGAAGCTGTCGTCACCCACCGAATCGAGATCGAGGTACTTCAACAGGTTGATCGAGGCCAGGTTGCAAGCAGAGTTGTCGAGATGCATGTACTCGCTGCAAGGGTTGGAGCCGTTGATGCGGCCGGTGGCGTGCGCGGTGTGCCACTTGTTGATGGTGGTGTCGAACTGCAGACCCGGGTCGGCGCACTCCCACGATGCAGTCGTCGCTGATGCGCACCGAGTTGTTGGCGTTCTGGTACTGGATGCTGAACGAATCGCTGCCGTCGAGGTCCATGTCGAAGCCGGCGTCGCGCAGCACGCGCGCCTTGCGCTCTTCTTTGGCCTTGCACCACACGAACTCCTCGACGTCGGGGTGATCGACGTTGAGGATGACCATCTTGGCGGCGCGTCGGGTCTTGCCACCGCTCTTGATCGTGCCGGCCGATGCGTCGGCGCCACGCATGAAGCTGACCGGCCCACTGGCCGTGCCACCTCCGTTGAGCAGTTCGTAGCTGGACCGGATCTTCGACAGGTTGACACCCGAGCCCGAACCCCCTTTGAAGATGATGCCCTCTTCGCGGTACCAGTTGAGGATGCCGTCCATGGTGTCGTCGACGGAGAGGATGAAGCACGCACTCGCCTGCTGGGGAACGCCCTTCACGCCGATGTTGAACCAGACGGGGCTGTTGAACGCGGCGCGCTGGGTGACCAGGATGAACTTGAGCTCGTCGCGGAACGTCTCGGCCTCTGCGGGTTCGGCGAAGTAGCCGCCCTCGATGCCCCAGGTCGTGATGGTGTCGGCCACCCGGTCGATCACCTGCCGCAGCGACGTCTCTCGCTCCGGCGTGCCGATGGTTCCACGGAAGTACTTCTGGGCGACGATGTTGGTGGCGTTCAGCGACCACGCGATCGGGAACTCGACGTCGAGCTGCTCGAAGGCCACCGAGCCGTCTTTCCAGTTGGTGATCCGCGCGTCGCGCCGTTCCCACACGACCTGGTCGTAGGGATGCACGCCCGGCGACGTGAACTGCCGGGTGATCCCGATCGACAAACGCTCCGGCGCCAACGACATGACCTGCTCCTCCTCTACCGGATCGACCGATTCGACCCGCTCTGCTGAACTGAACTGACCTGACAACGAAATCCTGCGACCACAAGATGTGGTGGCTGACGGCCCCACACGACAGCGGACACCACAAGTGGTTGGAAGATTACAGCACTGTAACTACACCGCTGTCAACGACTGGTTGGAGGAATCTCCCCAACCGCACCGCGACCAGGCCGAGCACACCGGGGGGTGGCGCATCGGACCAGCATGGCAGGCGGTGCGGGAAGCAGGTACGAGGCCCTTCGACCCCACAACATCGATTTCCCCCCAACGAACACGAGGGGTGAACGGCCGACATTGACCGTCCGCGCCACGCACCGCTGCCATGACCGATCCACACCTTAGGGGCGTTGGCCTGTGGGCAGGAAGAGGGAAAAGGCTGTGAATTTCGTTGTGGACGACGGCCCGAACCTGTGGGAAACGCGCCGGCGTCAGACGAGCTCCACCGTGACCGGGATGCCGTTCAACACCGCTGTGCCGCTCAGCGGATCGAGCGCCTCGTGATCGGCGAGCACGTTGCTGTTCACCCCGGCCCGCTCCGCCGCCACCCGCAGCCGGGTGTCGGGATGATCGTGCCCCCAGCCGTGCGGCAGGCTCACCACCCCGGGCCGAATCATCTCGGTCACCTCCACCGGAGCGTCGACGCTGCCGACCCGGCTCGTCACCTTGGCGTAGCCGCCGTTCACCAGACCCAGCCGCGCGGCATCGTCGGGATGCACCTGGAGCGTGCAGCGGGGCTTGCCCTTCACCAGCACCTCGATGTTGTGCATCCACGAGTTGTTGCTGCGGAGATGTCGGCGGCCGACGAGCACCAGCCCTCGATCGCGCAGCTCGTCGATCGACCCGGCGAGCCGCTCGAGATCGGCGATCAGCACCGGATGGTCGAGCTCGATCTTCCCGGAAGGCGTACGGAGGATCTCGGGCACCCGCGGCTCGAGTGCCCCGAAATCGACACCGTGGGGGTTGTCGACCAACAGGTCGAGGCTCGCACCGTCGTCGGGGCCGGCGCCGAAGGCCGCCCCGTACGGTCCCGTCTGGAGCATGAAGTCGAGCAGGCGATCCGGCCCCCGGCGCCCGCCCGAGGAGAGGTGTCCGACGACCTCATCGGCGTCGCGGCCACAGATCACCGACGACGGGTCGGCCACCGCGCTGCGCACCATGCCGGCGACGACCAGATCGTCGAGCACCTGCGGATCTGCGTCGATGCCGTGGCCCTGGGCGATGAGTGCGAGCTTGGCGAGGATCTCCCACTCGTCGGGCTCCCCGTCGGCGAGGGGCAGCACCGCCGGGCTGTAGTTCGCAACGTTGCGTACAGCGAACTGGAGCAACGCCAAGTCGTAGTGGCTTCGCTGAAGCTGCGAGGGGCTCGGGAGGATGACGTCGGCATGCTTGGTCGTCTCGTTGAGGTAGATGTCGACGCTCACCATGAACTCCAGATCCGCGAGGGCGGCATCGAGCTGGCCGGAGTTCGGCGTGGACAGCACAGGGTTGCCCGCGACCGTGATCAGTGCCCGCACCCGAGCATCGCCGGGCGCTGTGATCTCCTCTGCGAGTGCGGCCGCCGGGTACTCCCCCATCACCTCAGGCAGGCCGCGGGCGCGGGTGCTGCCGCGTCCGATGCGAAACCCGGGTCCGGTTCCCGACACGCCCCGCGTGCTCGCGCCACCGGCGACCGGCTTGGCGAACATCGCCCCGCCGGCGCGATCGAGGTTGCCGGTGACGATGTTGACGACGTCGATGAGCCAGGAGGTGACCGTCCCGAACTCGGTAGTGGTCGTGCCGACCCGGCCGTACACCGACGCCGAAGCCGCATCGGCCAGGCCGTGGGCCACCAGCCGGATCTCCTCGGGTGTCACCCCTGTGGCTGCGGCCACCGAGTCCGGCGTGAACGGCGCGCAGGCGGCTACTACGGAATCCAGGCCCACGAGGTGCGGGCCGATGTGATCGCCGGCGGCCACGCGACCCTCCGCGGCGAGAACGCTCACGATGGCCGCCAAGAACAGGGCGTCGGTACCCGGCCGGATCGCCACCCACCGATCAGCCTCCTCGGCGGTGCGGCTGCGCCGCGGATCGACCACCACCACCGTGCCGCCACGGGCGCGGATGGCCTCGATCCTGCCGGGGAAGTCCGGTGCGGTGCAGAGGCTGCCGTTCGAGGCGTATGGATTGGCGCCGACGATCACGAGGTGGTCGGTGCGGTCGAGGTCCGGCACGGGCACGCTCACCGGCGTGCCGAACACGTATGCCGCGGCGACCTGGCGCGGCATCTGGTCCACCGTCGACGCGCTGTAGCGCTGGCGGGTTCCGACGGCCTGCAGCAACGAGCGGTTGAAGAGCATCGCCGACAGGTTGTGCGCGGATGGGTTGCCGAGGTACGTCGCGACCGACTCACGGCCCGATCGCCCGATCACTCCGAGCAACCCTCGCTCCACCTCGGCCCACGCCTCCGGCCAGTCGACCTCCACGTGATGTCCGTCGCGCTTCACCAGCGGGCGGCGCAGGCGATCGGGATCGTCGTGGAGCTGCTTCAGCGTCGAGCCCTTGGGACAGATGTAGCCGCGGCTGAACACGTCGTCACGGTCGCCACGGATCCGCACCACGTGCTCCCCGCGCAGGCTCACCTCGAGCCCGCACCCCGCCTCACACAGCGGACAGGTGCGATAAGCAATGCGCACGTCGTCGCTGATGTCGTCGCGGCTGTTCCCCCATCCTGCCGATAACGTCTCCGTCGCCGAGGCATACGTCGCTCCCCGCCCACGCCACGCAGATCGGCCGTGGGTCGGCCTGTGCATGGTTGCCAGCCTCGACGGCTCGACCGTGGTGCACGACAGTTCGCGAGCACTGTCGAGCAAAGCCGACCAGGATGTGCTGCTCGGCCTGCGCACGATCGCCGACATGATCATCGTCGGCGCGCAAACGAATCGGATCGAGTCGTACGGGGTGCCCCGCAAGCGCGGCCAGCGGGTCGGTGTGGTTTCGCGCACAGGAGCGGTCGACTTCACGACCACGCTGTTCACCAGTGGCGCAGGCTTCCTGATCCTCCCGGAGTCGGCGCCACCGGTACCGGTCGAGAGCATCCGTGCCGGCGCCGCCGAGCTCGATCTTCGGGGAGCTCTGTCGCAGCTCGACGTCGACTTCGTGCAGGCCGAAGGTGGCTCCGGGCTCAACGCCGCGCTCGCCGCAGCCGATCTGATCGACGAGCTCAACCTCACCATCTCACCGGTTGTCAGTGGCGACGACGGCCCCCGCCTCACGGCGGGCGCGCCCGCGCTGTTGCACCGCATGGATCTGGTGCACCTGCTCGAAGACGACGGATTCCTCTTCACCCGCTACGTGCGCCGTCGCTGACGCCCGGGGCACCCGGGTCAGGCCGGACTCGCCTGCATCTTCTTGAGCAGCACCAGTTCGCGTTGGAAGTCGGCGGCCGCGTCGAAGCCCTTGTAGACGCTGGCGAAGCGGAGGTACACCACCTCGTCGAGGCAGCGCAGCCGCTCCAGCACTGCCCGGCCGACCATCGCGCTGGTGACCTCGCCGCCGGCGAGCCGCATCTCGTCTTCGACCTCCTCGGCCAGCACCTCGATCTGCTCTGCCGTGATCGGGCGGCCCTTGGCCGCAGCGCTCACCCCGACCTCGATCTTGGACCGGTCGAAAGGCTGCTTGCCGCCGCTGGACTTGGTGACGACGAGCGGCACCTCCTCCATCCGCTCGTAGGTGGTGAAACGCTGGTTGCACTGGCCGCACGAGCGGCGCCGGCGGATGGCTGTGCCCTCGTCGGATTCGCGGGAATCGATCACCTTCGTGTCGTCAGCGTGGCAACGGGGACAGCGCATACCGCGCCACGCTAGCTGGCAGTGGTCAGGGCATGTTCAGCACTTGGCCGACATCGATCGAGGAGCCACCGTTGAGCGACACGAGCGCATCGACGACCAGCGCAACATCTGCTGACGGATAGAAGCGCTCGGCGATCTCCCACAACGTGTCACCCGGGCCAACCACGTACGCGGCGTCCTGGCCGACCGCGGAGACGGAGGCAGGGTCGCCTCCACGGTCGGCCAGACCGCGCTGCGCCATCGAGCCGACCGGCACCAGGAGGGTCACCACGAGCGTCAGCCCGAACGCCGCTGCGCCGACACGGCGACGACGGTAGGTGGCTCTGGTGGGTGCCGGCCGGATGGCACGGGCGGGAAGGCGCACCATGAACCGACCTGGACCGACGGTGCCCTGACTGGGAGTGGCGAAGGTGGTCGACATGGGTTGTGCCCCTTTTCTCGAACGGATGGACTTCGACTTGATCATCGATGCGAACGGGTGTTCTGCGAACACCTGTTCGAGAACCTACCGAACAACTGTTCGTTCGTCAACCCCTAGATCGAACATGTGTTGTGCGAACAGATGTTTGACCTGAGCTACGAACACGCGTACGCTTGCACCATGTCCGAACAACTCACCTCCCGCCAACGGGGCATCCTCGATGTCATCGAGACCAGCATGCGCGAGCGCGGGTACCCGCCGAGCGTGCGCGAGATCGGCGAAGCGGTTGGCCTCACCTCCCCATCCACGGTGCACAGCCATCTCGCCTCGCTCGAGCGGATGGGCTTCTTGCGTCGCGACCGCACCAAGCCACGGGCCATGGAGGTTCGCTACGACCCGACCTCGGGCGCCGCGATCGAACGGCGCCCGGTGCGCCACGTTCCCCTCGTCGGCGACGTGGCTGCCGGCACCGACGTGCTCGCGCAAGAGAACGTCGAAGAGCTGTTCCCGCTGCCCGAAGACTTCACCGGCACCGGCGAGCTGTTCATGCTCAGGGTCCGTGGCGACTCGATGATCGGCGTGGGCATCATGCCCGGCGACTTCGTCGTGTGCCGCTCTCAGCAGACGGCGGTCAACGGTGAGATCGTGGTCGCCGGAATCCCTGGCGACGAAGCGACGGTGAAGACCTACCAGCGTCGCGGCAGCACCATCACGCTCCTACCCGCCAACGAACGACTCGAACCGATGGTGTTCGACGCCGATCAGGTATCGGTGTTCGGCCGCGTCGTCACGGTGATGCGTCGCCTCTGACGATCAGGTGCTCGGCGGAGCAGGCCACTGCGGTCCACCCGCCGGCGGACCGGTCGGTGGCATCTGCTGCGTCGGCGGGTACATCGGCTGCGTCGGCGGCGCCGGCTGGAACCCGAAGGGCGGCTGTGGCGCCATCGGCACACCGAACGGCTGACCTCCGCCGGCGCCACCACCCGGTGCTGCTGACGGCGGCGCCCCGGCGCCGGAACCTCTCCGAAGGCCGAGGAACAACAGCACGATGCCCAGCACCAGCCCGGCGGCCAGCACGAGCATGCCGTTCGTCCGCGACGAATCAGCCGTCGACTTCGGGTCCTTGCCGATCGCGATCGCGAAGTCGTCGTCGTCGGACGACACGGCGATGGTGTACTCCCCGGCGGCTTCGACGACGAACGACGAGATCGAACGACCGACCGCACCGGCCGCGTCGTACTCCTTCGAGACGTCGTCGTCGAGATCGACGGTCCACGTCGGGAAGATCTTCGCCACGGAAGCTGTAGTCGGTCTCGGTGCCCGGGCAATCACCGCGAAGGCGGCCGATCTCGCCTCTCGTCTCCACGTACACGGTGAAGGTGCCGGTCTGATCGAACTCGAGTGTGGTTGTGCATCCGATCGGGGCCCGAGCGAGATTGACGACGCCATCGTCGTAGTTCGAGGCACTGGCTCCGACCATCACCAGGCCGGCGATCACGCCGGCGGCCAACACCAGCGCACCGGCAGCGATCAGGCCGGGCTTGCGGCCCCCCCGTGATGGCGGTTGCGCGAACGGCACTGCCGGCTGTTGCACCATCGGCGGCATCCCGCCGGGCGGCAAGTTTTGTTCGGGCCCCGGAGGAAACGGTTGATATGACATCTCAGTGCACCCCCAGTCGCTGCGCGACCTGTTCGATTCTGTCGTCAGGTTGTACCACGGCAACGCGCACGTTGTTGGCACCCCCGGCTCCATAGAAGTCGCCGGGGCTCACCAGAGCCCCGCCTTGCACGGCCAAACGCTCGGCGAAGGCCCACCCGTCGCCGGCATCGAACCACAGGTAGAAGCCGCCTGCTGGGAGTGCGATCGGCACCCCCGACCAGCTCGACAGCACTCGCGCCATCCGCTCCAATCGCCGCAAGTAGCGATCGCGCTGCTCACCGACGTGGACGTCGTCGGCCAATGCCGCCACCCCGGCGGCCTGCGCAGGCCCCGGTAGCAGCATGCCGACGTGCTTGCGGACCTCCTTGAGGTAGTCGACGATCGCGGGGTCGCCTGCGTAGAACCCGACCCGCAGACCAGCGAGGTTCGACCGCTTCGACAGCGAGTGCACTGCAACGACACCATCGAGGCCCGATTCCAGGATCGTGCGCGGCAGGCCTTGCCAGGTGAACTCGGCGTAGCACTCATCGCTGAACACCGGCACACCGTGCCGGCGACCCCACGCCGCCGCCGCCCCGAGATCACTCAACGCCCCAGTGGGGTTCGACGGACTGTTCACCCACAGCATCAACGCCGACGCGGCGTCGGTCGCATCGATCGCGTCGAGGTCGAGACCACCACGCTCGCCGATCGGCACTGCGACCGGACGGCATCCGGCCAGCACCGCTCCCATCGCGTAAGTGGGGTAGGCGACCGACGGGTACAGCACCACGTCGCGCGACGGGATGCGCAGCCTGAGGTA